>JBDRNO010000001.1:0-79963 GCA_043811005.1 Bacteroidota bacterium
CCATGCGCCTTAAAGAGTATCCTGAACAATAACCATTTTTGTAAATATTGATTTGATTTCACAGATATATTTTTTATCTGTGTAATCAGTGAAATCTGTGGTTTCATTAATCAATTGTTCTTTTATACCCGAACAGTAACCATAGTATTTACTTTAAAATTGGATATTGGTTTTAAAATATGTTATATCAAAATTTGTTGAATTATGAAATTGTTTAAACTAATATTCCTGTTTTTTTTAATTATTGTAATGCAAATTAATTGTAAGAAACCCGATTATCCGTTTGTTTGCGATCTAATGGATAATATGCCTCATGCAATTCAAATACCTCAGTTGACCAATATGAATATACGATATGATTTTATTGTATCAAATGATTCCGATTATCAAAAGATGTATGGAGAAAAGTACTATATACTCACAGGAGATTCTCTACCGGAAATAGATTTTTCTTCAAACACTTTATTTGGAATATGTTTGCAAAATATTTGCAATAATGCTGAAATTAAAGTAGCAGTTGAAACAGATATTTTTGCTAAAAATACCATATATATATGTGTTGAACAAACAGAGGAATGTGATGAAGAAAATTGTAAAACATTTTGGTGGTTGACCCCAAAAGGGACATTACAATATGGCTATTATATAAATTATATTATCCAAAATTCAAACGCAAGTTGATGAATTTTTACATTATTTGGTATAAGGGAATTAGTATTATGAGAATAGTAAAAGGAGTGATATGCCTTTTTATTTTAATTAGTCAGGCAACTGCACAGGAGAATTCATCAATACAAAGTGGGTACCCTGACGATTCCTTACAAAGCAATATAGAACTGATGCTCAGTCTGAATTTTTACACAAAAAAGAATTACAGTCCGGAAATTGGAGAAATGGGAATATTTCTTAAACCTTTTAATTATTTTTCATTTGACCTGTTTATTAAAACCAAAAAGAAAAATTATCATTCCATCGGAATAAATCATTTGGGATTAAGAAAAATTACTGTATCGGAAGAATCAGAAGGTCGTAATAGAATAGAAGGATGTAATCAATATCATTTTTTTATTCAATTGAAATATCAATATGATTTTGTTTTTTTTAAAAACAAGAATTCTTTAATAAAACCACATATAGCCATTGGCATCATTCCATTTTATCATGAAGGAGAAAATTATTATTCTATAAACCAACAACCTTATAGATCTGATGAACAGGAATATTTTAATTCTTATGGAATTTTGAGTCAGCTTTTATTAGCTTGTAGATACCAGGAAACTGAACAAGAAAAAATATTCATAGATGCAGGAATAAAAACTAATATCTATAATATTAGTAATGAGGAATACTGGTGGAATAATTCTTATTTCTCCGGATATAATACGTATGAGAAAACTTTTCAAGGAAAGACAAAAACGATCTCGCACCATTTTATTGATGGATTTTTGGATAAAAAATATTTAATAGAATCTGTTTTTATAGGAATAGGGTATAGATTTTAACTATTATTATATTATTGATATATTTAATAATTAATTGATAATTTGAAAAATAAAACAATAATGTATTTACTTATTAAGAAAATTATAATAAAAATGTTCATACACATGAGCGTTTGTATTGCAATTCTAATTTTGTCTAATTTTATTGTTTTCTCCCAAACTATTCGTGAAAATTTTGATAAATTAGATAATGTCTTTAATAATGGAAATGGCCATTCAGAATACTATAATGTTAATGAAATTGGCACTTTTGCATGGAGTGAGAGCAAAGTAATGATGTCGTATTTAGCTATGTATAGAACTACTAATGAAGAATATTACCTAATAAAATTAATAGACCATGCTGTTAACGTTTTGATACGTAGAGATGACAATATTTCAGCTAATATTGCTAATGGCATACTTATTCCAGGTGTTAATATTGATCCAAATCATCCTATTCAAGATTTTTCTGGTTCAATAAGGCCAACTTGGCTAGATACTTCCCACAGTGATAATAATTTACCGTACTCTTGGGTCGTACATAGCGGGATGATCACTTTTCCTATGGCAGATTTTGCTCAGTTAGTTAAAAAGTCTCCTTCTATACAAGGAATCATTCATAACGGCAAAACGTTTATTCAATGGGCGGACGAACTCATTATTGAAGTGGATAAAACAATACAAACACATAATAACCAATGGATAGATTGTGATCAGGCAAATTGTCTGGATGGATTACAACATATACCTTCATTTCAGACTACTAATACAGGATTCTATATTTGGCCACCAAATGCAATTCAAGCAGGAATTATGAATCCCAACCCAGGGTCAAGCGGAAATGTTACAATTATGCCATTTAACCAGCAAAATGCAATGGGTAAAACATTATTAATGATGTATTTGGCTACGGGAAATAATACATACTTAGATAAAGTACGAAAATTAGCCAATTTTTTCAGAAGGCATCTAACAAATAGTTATGTATGGGCTTATCAGACATATTATTATGCTGAGACCCAAGGTTATATATATATTTATGACAAAAAAGAAGATATTTCTCACGCCACAATAAATACAGATTTTGCTTACTTGTGTTACAAGGAAGGAATCGTTTTTTCACATCAAGATATGGTAGGAATTGCTGAAACCTTTCAGAATAACGTTTATATGGAACCTCTTGGGCTTAACTCAAGGATAGATGGAAGTGGGGATAAACTTAGTTTATTTGGGGTTCTTGAAAAAGATGGCATTCTTCTATGGTCTGGAGGTGAATGGCTTCCTTATTCTCTGTTCAATAAAGATATTTATCATATAGAAAGCGATATTTATGTTGATATGGCATTGTTTGGTTTAAATTTTTCAACTGAACCTAACGGACTAAAATTATTAGGCATTGCCAATTTAGCCCTATACAAAAACTACTTTGAGCCGGTTGGTTTGGACAGGACGCCTGGAGAAAACTCCCAGTGGATTGGTGTAGATGGTGGTGATTTTAACGGAGATGGAACAAAAGAGTTTGTAGCTGTAAGAAATCATGATGCCCGCTTTTGGATAATGGAACGGCAATTTGACGGTAGCATTAATACACTGGCAAGCACTCCCTCAACCCTGTTCGGCATCAATTCCGAATGGGCAGGCGTGGCAGCAGGCGATTTTGATGCCGATGGCATAGATGAAATTGCCGGGGTGAGAAACGGTGACGGTAACTTTTATATGCTTGAGCAAAACGGCACCACAATTGGTATCTCTGCTCAGTATACAACCTTTGGCTCTGGCTCTTTTTGGACAGACATCACTGCCGGTGATATTGATGGGGATGGTATTGATGAGATTGTTGCTTTTAGAATCTATGATATGCGCTTTTATATTCTGGAATACAATAATGGAACTTTACAAGAGTTGACACATAGTACTTCTTTATCTGATATTCTCATTGGCTTGGCAGCAGGAGATTTTGACGGGGATGGCAGGGATGAATGGGTGGCATATACTGCTGGGCAAGATAGATTATTGATGTTTGAATATACAAATAATACTATTTCTCAAATTAGTACAGGACCTTCTTTAGGTGCATTTAATCTTTATCATGGGGTTGGCGCAGGAGATTTTGATGGTGACGGCATAGATGAGATCATTGCTATTCCAAATTATCCGTCATTAAATGGAAACTTTTATATTTATGAAGGAGTGAATTTTGATTTTATTGGCGTTGAGCCATTCCCCGATGATCAGGGAAATGGTGTTATAACCGGTGAAAGATTAATTGAGGATGATTTGAAAAGTATGCTTATTAGTTTAAGAAATTTTGATGGAGATATTACCATCTTCTCTACCGGTATAGAAAACATTGCGCAAACCTGCACCGATCTAATAATGGATGATCTTAATTTGCAGTCAGGAACAGAGAATGAATACTTTGCAAGGAATACCATTACGGCAGGTACGAATTTTACGGTTGAGTCCGGAGCCAATACAGTTCTTAGGGCAGGAAACAAAATAACTTTAAAACCCGGCTTCCATGCCAAACAAGGTTCATATTTCCGTGCTTATATTGATCCGGGTATTGCCTGCGGAGGGCAGAAGTGGTCGGGGAATTCAAGTGGTCAAACCAATACTTCCAACACAAATACTTTACCTGGGGAAGAAGCAAATTTGCCTGAGGAAGAAGATGAAAACGAACCCGAAACTATTGAAAAAGAAACCGATATAACCATTCACCCCAACCCCACTCCCGGCAAATTCACCCTCACCATCCCGCAAACACAAGAGGGCAGCGCCTCAATTTATATAACAGATATTTTGGGAAGAACAGTGTATGAAAAGCAAAATAATGCAGAGCCAATACTTACCATAGACCTATCCACAAGGTACCAGGGCATCTACTTTGTTAAAGTAATAAGCGGGGATGAAATTTTCATTGAAAAGATCGTGCTTCAGTAACATTTTGGTCCCAAATTCACGTTATATTAGCCATAGACCCTACAGGCAAACTGGCAGCTGGGGTTTATATGGTTATTGCCACGAGTGATAACGGGATTTACAGGAGGAAGATAGTGGTGCAGTAGTTCGATTGTTCAATTGTTCAATTGTTCAATTGTTCGATTGTTCGATTGTTAGCTATAGGATGGGTGCTGGATACTGGATGCTGGATACTGGATGATTAATTCTGAATCCTGGATACTGGGCGCTGGGCATTGGCTGCATAATTGCCTGATTACATGGTGTTTGCTGATTTTACGCAAGGATTGAATAGGTAATTGACAGAACAGATACACTGAACAACCAACAAGCATCCGCCTGCCTTGTTTATTAATCCCCGATATAAGCAATCAGCCACCATTTATTTATTGAATCAGTTTCAGCAGTTCCTTTAGTTCTTTATCGGAAATACTACCCTGCTCGGACTTGTCATAGATAGATAGCAGAAAAACAGTGGTTTTAGTAACATGCACATGAGTAATAATACGTGCGCCCCCGGATTTACCTTTGCTTTTTGATTTTATTGCAATGCGAATTTTGTAACAATTATGCCCAATTAATGTACCGGTTTGCGGAGCTTCAACAAGTTGCATACCGAGTTTTTCAACTTCTTTTAAAAGCGAACGATATTTCTTAGCCAACCGTTTAAGCTGCTTGTTAAAAGGAGGGATTGTGAGAACATTATAACTCATCGAGCAGTTCTTTTAGAGGTTTGGCTTTGAGCTTGCCTTGTTTAACAAGGTTTAAGTTTTCAACAGCTTCTCTGAGCTCATTGAGAAACTGTTGTTTGGCAGCTGTTTTTTCTTCTTTCTGGAAATGCAAATACACTTTCCGAATATGTTCCCATTCCTTAATTGGAACGATCACAGCTTTGGGTATCCCATTATTGTCTGATATATATTGTAAATTCATAGATTTATTTATTTTATGCGTAAGTTCTTTTTGTGTTAGTGTAGGAAAATACAATGGTTTTGCAAAGTTAAGGTAAAATTTATTGTAAAAAAATCCAACATCCAATATCTTAAATCTAATCAATCCAAATAATATCTATCAACAACATGTTAGTCATAATAAAATTGCAAGTGCTTATAGGTGTCACAATCTACCCAACGTAATTTTAATTAACTGCTCAAGTGAAAGCTCTGAGCTTTCAGACCTTAGTGCCTGGTCAATTACTTTTTCCGCTGATTTTTTTGCAAAACCCAGCATTAGTAAAGCGGATAAAGCATCATCTCTTATTTTACGGTTTGTTCCAGATACAGGGGAATCAACTTCCGCTATAATGCCTTCTTTTTCCAACCTGTCTTTCAGGTCAATAATGATACGCTCGGCGGTTTTTCCGCCAATTCCTTTGATGCTTTGCAGCTTGGCGGCATCTTTTGTGATGATCGCCTGGCTGATCTCATCAGGAGACATTGATGAAAGGACCACCCTGGCGGTATTGGTACCTACTCCCGATACTGAGATCAAATGACGAAAGAGCTGTCTCTCCTGTTGACCGGCAAATCCATAAAGGGTATGGGAATCTTCCCTTACTACCAAATGTGTGTATAATTTACAATTGCCGGGATCGGGGAGCTGAGAATAAGTATGTAAGGAAATGTTAATAAAATACCCTACTCCACTACAGTCAATAATGACATAAGTGGGGGTTTTTTCTAATAATTCACCTTTTATGTGATTAATCATGTTTTAATAAGCATCAAAAATATAATTTTGTAAAATAATATTACAAAAATAGGCACTTATATTTTCATTATTGATAACATGTTAACGATAATTTAATTAATGTAAGTAGACAAGCCTGCAGTCGGCAGTCCCCAGTCGGCAAAAAAATTGCTTCCTGCAAACTGCTGATTGCCGACTAAAGACTGGAGTCTGCCGATTTGCATGATTAATAGGTTTGCTGCATTTTCAGCTAAAGGCGGTCTTTATTTAAAACTCGATTTTAAATAAACGAAGTAACTAATCAGTATGATTAATTTTTAATTTATTGTTAATAATAAAAATTCAAATAAATTTGTTATTAGTTTTGTCCCGAAATTCATAATAAAACATTATTTATTCACTATAAAAAATAAAAAAACCATGGCAAATCTTAAATTATCCTTAGACGATCTCGATAAAGTATTCCCTGAAGAATTTTCAGAGGACCAAATAGCAAATGCGCAAACCCTGTTCCTTAAAGAGCTGTCTTACGATATGCATAAGTTTTATGGCGGAAAGATGGCTACGGTTCCCAGAGCCGGGTTATATGGATTCAACTGGTTTAATGTATGGTACACACCCGGGGTATCTAAAGTCTCAACCTCGATCAGGGATGATAATAATGCTTCTTTTGATCTGTCAAACCGCGGAAACTCTGTTGCAATAGTTAGTGACTCTACAAGAGTTCTGGGAGATGGTAATTGCTCTCCTTCCGGGGGGCTTGGAGTTATGGAAGGCAAGGCTTTTTTAATGAAATATTTAGGGGGCATTGACGCCACTGCCCTATGTATTGATAGCAGGAACGAAAAAGGTGAAAATGATCCTGATAAGGTCATTGAATTTGTGAAAATGTTACAGCATAGTTTCGGAGCTATCAATCTTGAAGATATCTCCCAGCCCAACTGTTTCAAAATACTTGACACCCTTCGTGAGGAGACCAGTATCCCTGTTTGGCACGATGATGCACAGGGAACAGGATGTGTAACACTTGCAGCATTAATTAATGCCTTAAAAATTGTTGATAAGGATATCGGTAAAGTTAAATTGGCTTTTTATGGAGCCGGGGCATCAAATACGACAATAGCCCGGCTAATTATTAAAGCAGGTGCCGATCCTGAAAATATTATCCTGGTTGACTCCAAGGGAGGCCTTCATACAGGACGCGATGACATTAAAGCCGATACAAGATTTTACAGGAAATGGGAGCTATGTGAAACAACAAATCCTAAGAGGGTAACTAATATCGCGGATGCAATGAAAGGAGCGGATGCCCTCATAGCTCTTTCAAAACCAGGCCCTTACGAAATTAAACCGGAATGGATCAGGGGCATGACTGATAAATCAATTGTATTTGTTTGTGCCAACCCTGTACCCGAAATATACCCGCATGTAGCTAAAGAAGCGGGCGCTTATATTGTTGCAACCGGGAGGGGCGACTTTGCAAACCAGGTCAATAATTCTCTCGGTTTCCCCGGAATTTTAAAAGGAGCTTTAATTGTAAGAGCAACACATATCACTGATAATATGGCAATTACAGCTGCTTACTCTATAGCTAAAACTGCTGAAGATAGAGGAATTAGTCCTCATAATATCACTCCTTTAATGAGTGAAAGAGTGGTTTACCCTGCCGAAGCCAGGGATGTGGCTATGCAGGCTATAAAAGACGGAGTGGCAAGAAAGATAATGAGCGCAGATGAAGTATATGCAAGAGCCGAAAAAGAGATTGAAGAATCAGGAAATTTATTCAATAATCTTATGGAAAATGGCTTTATTAAAGAACCGCCCCTCAGCATGCTCGAAAATGTATTAAACCGCGTTATTGAACAAATAAGAGTTGAGGAAGAGGTTAAGGTTTAATAATATTTTAAGGGCTATATTTATTTTATTACTTTTTTATATTTAAGCAATTTCAGTTTCTCGGCTAACTGATAAACCGAAAACTGACAACTGATACCTGATAAACTGAAAAAAATGAAATTTGATTATCGTCAACATGTTATCAATAGTGAATTTTTAAGAGCTTAAATACATATATAAATGAAGAAGGTTGTTGTATTAACAGGAGCCGGCATTAGCGCTGAAAGCGGAATACAAACCTTTAGAGAGAGTGGCGGTTTATGGGAAAAACATGATATTTGCGAGGTTGCCACCCCTGAAGCATGGGATAAGGATCCCCCAAAGGTTTTGGATTTCTATAACTTGAGGAGAAAGCAGGTATTTGAATCGTCACCTAACGCTGGTCACCTTGCGTTAGTGAAATTAGAGGAGAAGTACAATGTTCAGATCATCACACAAAACATTGATAACCTTCACGAAAAGGCAGGTTCCGGAAACATCCTTCATCTTCATGGTGAGATGATGAAGTCCCAAAGCTCAGTTGACCCCGATTTAGTACATGATATTGAAGGTTGGGAATTAAACATAGGTGATCTTTGCGAGAAAGGATCGCAGCTCAGGCCTCATGTCGTCTGGTTTGGAGAGCCGGTGCCTAATATGAATATCGCATCGGAAATGACGTCAGGAGCTGATATACTGATAATAATAGGCACCTCTTTGAATGTGTATCCTGCTGCCGGCTTGGTTAATGTTGCCCCGGAAAACATACCGAAATACCTTATCGACCCCAATGATTGCAATGTCATAGGAATAAGAAATCTTACTTTTATCCAGGAAAAAGCAGGAATTGGAGCACCCCGGTTGGTTGAACAGCTGTTAAATGAGGGATAGAGAGAACATAATATCATAAAAATAGTAAAAAGTCCCATCCTGAAACAAGTTCAGGATCAAATTACAAATTTCAAATTATAAAGAGGGTATGAAAAGAAGTAATAGGGTAGATAATTTGTTGAGGATAGAGGCAAGGATGTGTAGAAGATACAGAATAACATCCACCGCAAACTGCGGCAATCTCTCACTAAGGTCTCTTTCATACTTCATACTTCATTTTTTGAGATTTGAGATTTGAAATTTTCATTTTAGAAAATCTTTGACTTTATAGACAAACACGAATTAGTGTCCGACAACTATTTTCCTGGTAGAACAAATTTTTCCATCAACTACCAGGGAGTAAAAGTAAATTCCGGTTTTTAGGCCTGAGGTTTGATAAATGACCTTCCCTTGCTTCCCTTGTAGCCTTGTCTCTTTCACAACAGAGCCAAGCATATCGCGAATGATAATGCTTGCATGTTTTGTATCAGCTTTCAAAGAATAGTTTAAACTGAAAAAAGCATTTGCAGGATTTGGATGGGAATTTGAAACTTTATTTTTGTCTGAAAAAGCAGAACCTTCTCCAATAGTACTGAGAATTCCAATAGAGATATAAAAAGTATCAGAAGGGATGCTGTTAGGACTGAAAATAACATTTACATAAACCGTATCTGCCGTTGATTTTCCGCTTCTGAAAAAGGCATAAGTAATATCGCTGGTATCGGTAGTTCCGTGTAGCTCATAAACAGCATAAAATTTCGTACATGTATCACCGGGTGCTATTGTAACAGGATCTGGTGAAATACTCACACCGGGAGTATAACATATATCCCAGCAAAAATAATTTACCGAGCCGGCAGCTATAGTATTCTCGATCCTCTCTACCTTAACGTCAATGCTATTTGTTCCGTCATTATAAACATAAATATGGACTTTTTTTTCAATTTGTGCAAAAACATAAGCTGAAGTAATAATTAATACTGAAAATGTTAAAAATAAAATTCGTTTCATAATTATTAATTTTTTTGTTAGATTTTGTGCCTGCGCACCGATGGCAGCCAAATGGTTGACACAGGTGTGTTTTCGTTATTTTGCGGCACTGTTCTTTTAATCCGCCAGCTGGCGGACGAAGTTATGTCCATTGTTTGTTAATTCAAGTGAGTTTATACGATAAATAATTGATAAAGATACAACTTTTGTTAATTTTTGAAATTATGTTATAATAATTTGATATATATTTGTTTTTTTAATAAAATTAAATTCTCAGAAATAACCAAACTTAAATTTTAAGTATTATGAAAAAATTCATTTTAGCAGCATCAATATTATTAGCTGCAATGATCCCATTTACAGCTTTGGGGCAGGCAAAAAAATATGTATTATTTGAACACTTCACATCATCTACTTGTGGTCCATGTGCTTCCCAAAACCCGGCTTTTCGCAGTATTTATGAGGAAAACCTGGGGAGGGTCCATCATATTGCTTACCATGTTTGGTGGCCTTCACCCGGAGATGATCCCATGTGCGCCTATAACCTTAGCGAGAACACCGACAGGGTAAATTATTATAATGTATCAGCGGTGCCGGATATGTACATGCTCGGGAATCATTGGTCTGGAGGTCCTGCCAGCGTATCTCAAACAATGATTGACAATGAAGCATTAGACCTTAGCCCAATACAAATCATTGTTAATGAAACAACTAATGATACAACAAGGGATGTAGAAGTTATCATATACACAGTAGACACACCACTTTCAGGCAGCCTGCTTTTAAGAGTGGCTGTTGTTGAAAAAGAGATCAATTATCCAACTGCACCCGGAACCAATGGTGAAAAATTTTTCCCAAATGTTTTCAGGAAAATGCTTCCCAATACTGCAGGAGACCCATACATCCCGGCTCCATTGGGCGATTCTTTGGTGTTTAACTACACATATTCATTAGACACTGCCAATTGGGATACCTCACAAATATATGTTGTGGCTTTTGTTCAAAGAGATACAGACAAGGAAGTTATAAATTCCGGCTCTTCCAATGACCCACGCTGGGAAATGCTCAATTCCGGAGCAACCTTTCTGGAGAGCATGCCGGGAAATACCGGTTCATTTTCAGCCCAATTAAGCAACATGAGCAACACCAGTGAAAGTTACAGGATAAAATTCATTGCTCAACATCCCATTGATTGGTCAGCCGACTATATATATAATTCAACCACCTACACAGATTCTATTGACATCACATTAACACCTAAAACAACAGTTGACCTGGATATTAATGTACAAACCGGCAATACACCGGGGATAGGTGAGTACAGGATTAGCATGGAGTCTTTAGACAACCCGGATTTCTCTCCGCAAAGTTTGCAGTTTCATGTAATATCAGGCATTACTGATCTGATCGTTTCCAATACCGGGTACGTTGGCGATGGCGCCACTTCGGGTGACGCATCTAACTGGGAATCCCTCTATATTAATGGTTTAAATTATGCCGGAAATGTAACATTTGCAACAACTGATGAATTCGTGTTAATTAAGGGCTTGAAGAATAATGCATTAACTGATGTGAAGAATATTTACTTCAATGTTGGATGGACATTCCCAAGCTTAACCGATGAGCTTGTTCAGGAACTTTCAGGATTTTTAGATAATGGTGGCAACATGTTAATTGCAGGTCAGGACATTGGCTGGGATACCTGGGATCCAACCGGAAATGGCACAGCAAATACTCAGGATTTCTATACTAACTACATAAACGCTCAATACGTAGATGATGGTAGCGCTGCAAGTAACCAGCTAACAGCAAATGCTTCAGACTCAGTTTTTAGCGTTGTAAGTAATTCGTCAATTATCGATTTTTATGGGGGGTATATGTATCCTGAGGAAATTTCTCCTCTAAGTAATGCCAATGCCGTTTTTTACTATAATGGAGACACAACCAAAGTTAGCGGTATCAGGTATTCTGATGGCACTTATAAGATCGTATACTTAGGCGTTGGTATTGAGATGATAGGGGATACTAATGTAAGTAAAGAGATAATTAAATTAGCACATGATTGGTTTCACGGGAATTGCACCCCTATATTGATAATTTCCAATACAACTGATGCCTCTTCATCAAATGACGATGGAGCAATTGACCTTAGTGTTTCCGGAGGCACACTCCCTTATACTTACTTGTGGTCACCCGGAGGGCAAACCACCCAGGATCTGTCAGGACTTTCAGAAGGAACGTATATTATTACTATAACGGATGCATTTGGTTGTTCCGCATCAGGCTCTATCGGTATTTTATTATCATCAACCGGAATTGATGAAATAAAATCTATTTTCAATTTATGCATCTATCCCAATCCGTTCAACAATAAAACAAATATCTTATTCAATACAAGCCAAAGTCAATCTGTCAAACTGAATGTATATAACATAATTGGAGAATTTGTATATTCAGTTGTCAATGGTGTGATTCCGGCAGGCAGTCATACAATAGAATTGAATGGCAGTGAGTTGCCCTCCGGAATATATTTTATAAATTTGATCATTGGAGAGGATTCCATTAACAGAAAGGTAGTATTAAACAGGTAAAACAATTTGAAAAGACTATTTTGTTTTCTTAAATGCTGTAGTTTTATACAGACATCACTTTTTTTATATGATATTAAAATATTGTAATATATTTGTCTGACTTCAATTAAGCAATAATTAAAACCATTTAATAACTAAACACAATTAAAGCCATGAAAAAAATTTTACTATCAGCATCGATGTTGTTATTAACTGCATGCTTTGTTGTGAATGCACAAACAACTATTTTATCGGAAGATTTTGAAGGGGCAACACCCCCAGCGCTACCTGCCGGATGGACAACAAGTACCTTAGGTACTGATGGCGGATTCTATACAGGCGATTATAATGATGCCAATGCAGCCGGTTACTGGCCTGTACCTGACCATACTCAGTTTGTTATGACAAATGACGATGTGTGTGACTGTGATAAATCTCTTGACTATTTAACATTGCCAACACTTGATTTTACAGGATATTCATCTGTGGTTTTATCATTTACAGGATATGATGACGGCACTTATGGAGGAAATCCTTCAAATGTTGAGTTAAACATTGACGGTGCAGGTTGGAATGTCATATATACATTTACTCAACTTGCCGAATGGCAAGATATTACCGTTCTTTTAGCAGGTACTGACAATACATCGAATATTCAAATACGTTTCCATTATGATGATGGTGGTGCCTGGGGTACAGGTTTTGCTATTGATGATGTTTTGATATATCAGCCGGTTGACAGGGATGCTTCTGTAACCTCAATCGACATGAGTGATTATGTCCTTCTCGGTTCAGGTCCTCAAACAGTAACAGGAGAATTAACCAATTATGGAAGTGCATCCATCACTTCATTAGACCTTAACTGGAGCGTTGATGGTGGCCCTGCTAATACACAGAGTCTTTCATCTCTGAGTATCGCTAGTTTAGGCACTTACACTTTTTTACATTCAGATACATGGACACCATCTGCAATTGGAACATATAACATTGTAGTTTGGGCAACAAATATAAATGGCAGTACGGATCAAAATCCAGGCAATGACAGCTTTGATAAAGATATTATTGTTGTTGATCAAGTTATTCAAAGGACTGTCCTGGTTGAAGAGTTTACCAGTTCTATCTGCGGTCCATGTGCATCACAAAATCCTGCTTTTAATACATTATTATTTGCAAACCAGGTAAACACTCCAGGCAGCGATGTGCTGTCAATAAAATACCAGATGAATTGGCCTTCTCCGGGCACTGATCCAAATTACAACAGTGATGGTGATACCCGAAAAAGTTTTTATAGCGTATCAGGAGTACCGCATGCCGTGATGGATGGAGCTGATATAATAGGGGGATCTTATGATGGTTCACCATCTAATCTTGATCAGCAAAAAATAAATGATGAAGTTGCCAAGCCGGCATTTATTGAAATTGATGCAACACATTCAATTTCGGAAACTACTGTTAATGTTACCGCCATAATTAATCCGGTTATAGATTTTCCTTCCAGCAATTTAAAGGTTTATATTGCTGTTGTAGAAGACACGGTTAATCATAATATTCAGACCAATGGAGAGACCGTGTTTTATCAAGTTATGAGGAAAATGCTTGCAAATGGATCAGGCAATTCAATTTCCCCATTAACCAATGGAAATCCTGTTACGGTAACACAAAATTACACTTTTACTGTAGGAGGAGTTGCCCAGGGAAATTTCAATTTATGGGTTGGAATGGAAAATGTTTCAATTATTGTATTTGTCCAGGATAATGTAACTAAAGAAATTCACCAGGCAGCGCTTTCACAATTTGTTTGCGCGCTTTCCGCAACTATCAGTTCAACTGATGCAAGTTGCGGTTCTAGTGACGGAGCAGCATCGGTTTCAGTATCAGGAGGCAGCTCGCCTTTCACTTACTTATGGAATGATCCTTCTTCTCAAACTACAACCACTGCAACAGGTCTTGCTGCAGGAATGTATACCGTAACGATCTCCGAGGCGTACGGATGCGAAAATTCTTCTGTAGCGCTTGTGAACAATGCCGGGGCTGCTACAATTCTTGTTAGCAATGCCACAGACGTTTCTTGTGCCGGTGGCGCTGACGGAGCAATCGGACTGGATGTTACCGGAGGAGCAACTCCATATACCTATAGCTGGAGTAATGGTGAAACAACAGAAGATATCAGCAACCTGGTTGCAGGGACATACATTATTGAGGTTACAGATGCAAGCGGCTGTATTTCCTTTGAATCAGCTACAATAGATGTTCCTGATAATATTGTCATCACCTCAGTAGCAACTAATGAAAGTTCCGGGAATGACGGGGCTATTGATATAACAGTTTCCGGAGGCACTCCGGGATATAATTACAGTTGGGATAATGGTGAAACATCCCAGGATATTGATAGTTTATCCGGTGGAACTTATATTATTACCATTACTGATGCAAATGGTTGCACTGCAAGCGAGACTATTGTTGTTTTAACATCAGGAATTACTGAAATAACAGCTCAATTTGACATTACTATCTATCCCAATCCTTTCACCAACAATACAAACATGGTATTTAGTTTGAGTAAAAGCCAAAATGTAAAGATGAAAATTATTAACCTGATAGGTAAAACAGTGTATTCTATTGATATGGGTGTTCTTCAGGCAGGTGATCACACTATTCAATTGAACGGGGAAGGCTTGTCTTCCGGTATTTATTTTATTGATTTTATGATCGGTGATAGTTCCTTAACTCGAAAAATAGTTTTAACTAAATAGAAACAGGAAGATTATACAACGTTTGGTATATTTTTTGCAAAATAATAACGGGGGTTCATATACAAATAAGTATTGTGTCCTGTCAATTATGCTTTGACAAGGAATATGGAAATAGGGGGAATAAGGCATAATACCCTTATTCCTTTATACCTCGTAAATTTAGCATTAACACAACAATAGTATGTATTTATGAAGAAATTGACATTAATATTATTCCTTATTACATCATTCCTGATTCTTAATTCTCCCTGTATTGCTCAAACAAAGCAAAGGAAGATCCCGTCAGTTAAGGTAAAAACCCTGGATGGCAAAACATTTGACACCGGGACTTTATCAAACAAGGGAAATCCTATGATAATCAGCTTTTGGGCTACATGGTGCAAACCATGTATCAGGGAACTCACCAATATTGCTGATGTTTATGAAGACTGGCAGGAAGAAACCGGAGTAAAGCTCATAGCTGTTTCAATTGATAATACAAGGAGCACAGCCAAGGTTGGCCCTTTTGTCAATGGGAAGGGATGGGATTATGAATTCTACCTGGATCCCAATGGCGATTTTAAAAGGGCATTGGGTGTTAATATGATACCTCATACTTTCCTGGTTAATGGTAAAAATGAAATTGTTTGGCAGCGCACTACTTATACCGAAGGAGAGGAAGAAGAACTTTTTGAATTGATAAAGAAAACAGCTGCAGGTGAGATGGTTAAATAGCATTCAATCTTTTTTTACATAAATTATCTACAATATGTTGTCGTTTTTGCAACCGTAATTACCAAAAAATATTTTCTCGCTTTGACAAAATACTTCTTATACATTTCCTGCCTGATAATAATCTTTCTCTTATTACCTTTTTGGTCACAATCCCAGGTATTAAAAGGAAGTGAAGTTCATGGGAATTTCCAAACGGATTTACAATATTACAACGCGGATTCAATCATAGGTGCACCTGAAGTGCCGGAAAAGATGCTTATGAGGAGCTTCGCCAATATCATCTTTACAAATAATAACTTTTCTGCTGGAGTAAGATATGAAAGTTATCTCAATACCTTACAAGGATTTGACTCAAGATATGAAGGGAATGGCATTCCTTACAGGTATGCTACCTATTCAAATGAAGGGCTGGAAATAACTGTAGGTAATTTCTATGAACAGTTTGGTAACGGGTTGATCTTCAGGAGCTATGAGGAATGGGGGCTTGGATATGATAATGCCATGGATGGGATCAGGTTAAAATATTCACCTTATAACGGAATCTATTTAAAGGGTTTGGTGGGCAAGCAGCGTTTTTTCTTTGACCAGGGTTCAGGTATAGTAAGAGGCGCGGATGGTGAAATCTTTATAAACGAAATATTTGATACGCTTGCGGAAATGAAAACCAAAATTATTATTGGTGGCAGTTTCGTCAGTAAATATCAGCCGGACCAGGACCCCATATATAAATTACCCGGGAATGTAGGTGCATTTGCCGGAAGATTGAACATTATTCATGGCAAGATAAATATCATGAGCGAATATGCCAATAAAATCAATGACCCATCCTCGGTCAATAACTATATATACAAACCCGGTGAATCATTATTGTTAACCGCTACTTATTCAACAAAAGGTCTTGGCATTATGCTAAGCGCCAAACGCGTTGATAACATGGACTTCAGGTCAGACAGGACAGCAACCGGAAATGATCTGAATATTAATTATTTACCTGTAATAACCAAACAACATGCATATTCCCTTACATCAATGTATCCTTATGCCACTCAGCCAAATGGAGAGATGGGGTTTCAGGCAGAAGTGATATATAGCTTTAAAAAAGATAGTAAACTGGGTGGAAAATACGGCACCAATCTATATGTTAATTATTCAGCCGCGAATAGTTTGAAAAAAACCATCCTCTATGATGGTATGGGTTATGATTCGGATTTTTTCGGTATTGGCGATGAGGTGAACTTTAGAGATTTTAATATTGAGATCAGCAAAAAGTTTTCAAAAAAAGTCAAAACCATTTTTTCTTATGTGAACCTCGTCTATAACAAAGACATAATTCAGGGTTTGAGTGGTTACGGCACGATCTATGCTGACATAGGAGTTGTTGATCTGACATATAAGATAAAGCCAAAACATTCGGTGAGGATAGAGCTACAGCATCTCTCAACAAAACAGGACGATGGAAGCTGGGCAATGGGGCTTGTTGAATATGCAATTTCCCCACATTGGTTCATTGCTGCTTTTGATGAATATAATTACGGAAACCCCGATACTGATAAAAAATTAAATTATTTCACGGTCCAGGCAGGATATAAGAAAAAAGCCAATACCATCACAATAGGATATGGCAGGCAAAGGCAAGGTATTTATTGCGTAGGAGGCGTATGCAGAAATGTTCCTGCTTCTAATGGAGTTACACTTGCTATTACAAGTAGCTTCTAGTGTCGTGACAAATTAATTATGCAACATTAATAAAATAAATAGATGCTTAATAAATACATTCTCCTTTTATCATTACTCTTGCTCATAGCAGTCGGATGCGACAAGGTTGAACCGCCTTTTCTTGAAAACACTTCTGATAAATGTGGAAATGATACCCTCTCAGTTGCTATTCGAAAGGTTTTGGTTGAAGATTATACCGGACATACCTGTGGTAATTGTCCGCGGGCAGCAGAAGCATTAGAAACCTTAAAAAGCATATACTGCGATCATATCGTGACAATAGGAGTTCATGTTGGCTTTTTTGCTGAACCGAAAAATAATACCGACAGTTCTTACTCATATGATTTCAGAACACAGACCGGGAATGAGTTGGAGGCACAGTGGGGTAATGGTGATGCGCTTCCAAATGGTATGATAAACAGGAAGGAAGTGGATGGGAACAAAATATTGTCTTATGCAGGCTGGGGTACAGCAGTTGACCAAATACTTTTCGATCAAAACGGGAATGTTATTCCCCCGGATATTAGTATAAATATTACAAATACTTATGATGCCGTTTCCGGAATGTTAAACACGAGCATTGAATCCGGATTTATCAACCCACTTGAAGGTGCTTTCAGATTATCGGTGTTTCTAATAGAAGACAGCATTATCACATGGCAGAAAGATTACGAAGCAACACCCTCAAATATTCCGGATTACGTTCACAGGCATGTATTAAGAAGTGCAATCAACAATACATGGGGAGATATTATTGTAACGGGTTCGGTTTCGTCCGGCTCGGTATTTACAAAAGCATACAGCATTGTGTTAGACCCTGAATGGGTTGCCGGGCAATGTTCTGTAGTTGCATTTGTTTATGATGATGCAGAAATAATACAAGTTGAAGAAACTCACGTAATTAATTAACTTGCGCTAATTAGTAACCAGTTGAGTTATTTCCTCATTCATTCAAACACTTAAATCTTTTCCCGCTTAACGCATTATTGCAACTTTAGTAAAGTATAACTTTTCATTAACCTTTAGAGTTACAAGATATATCCCATTCGTGAGGTCAGTCACTGAATCATCGATTATTTGTTGGTAAGCCCCGGCAACTTTTTCTTCATCAATAAATAGCTTGATCCTCCTGCCCGTAATGTCGTATAGAGCCAATTGTATATTTGCCTGTTTTCCCAATTTATATACAATAATTGCTTTGCTGCGTATTGGATTTGGATAAACTTTTATACTATTATCATCAATAACAGGAACGCTGATAATTCCTGATAGAACGGAATCAACGTAAACAGATGCGGTAGCAATACAACCATTGTTGTCAGTAACTGTAACATTATAAAGCCCAATACACAAAGCGGTAGCTGTAGCTGTAATTTGGGAAGACGGATCATCCCACTGGTATGTATAAGGCCAGGTACCACCGCCTGGAATTGCAATGGCTTCTCCATCGCAAATGGTATCAGATGATACAATGGTATAGCTTGTTGAAATAATTAACGGGGATGGCTGAAAGATAATAACGTCATCAATTGAAACACAGCCAGCCGCATCAGTTACCGTTACGGTATATGTGCCTTCTGACAGCCCGCCTATGGATGAAGTCGTAGCGCTTGTATTCCAAAGGTATGTATAAGGAGAGGTTCCCCCTGAAATAGTGACGGAAGCTGAGCCATCACTTGCTCCGTTACATGTTACATCCTGTCTCGTTGTTGATAAAAGCCCTGCCCCTGCATCACTGAGATTGACTGAAAATACAGAATCACAACCATTATCATCGGTAATTGTAACATAGTATGTGCCGGCAGATAAGGCGGTAGCAGTTTGTGTTGTTTGAGCCCCGGCATTTGAATCCCATAGGTATGTGTATGGCGAAATACCTCCTGAGGCATAAATTGTAATATCTCCATCACTGCTTCCGCAATTTGGTTCTGTAGTGCTATATCCTGCTGAAATAGAAGAGGGCTCATAAATATTGGCAAAGGCATCATTAATACATCCATTTGCTTCAGTAACAGTTACTGAATACATTCCTGCTGGCAAACCTGTGGCTGTAGCAGTAGTTTGATCACCTGCATAGGAGTCCCATAGGTATGTATAGGGAGTTGTACCTCCGGTAGCGGTTACAGTTACAGAACCGTCTATGCCTCCGTTACAATTTACATCTGTGGTATTTATTGTCAGGGTAGCCGTACCGGATGGACTATTAAGGGTTGTGCTTGAGATACCAGTACAGCCATTAGCATCAGTAACAGTTAATGTATAAGTGCCGCCATCCAGACCTGTTGCTGTTTGAGTGGTTTGATCACCTGTATATGAATCCCATTGATAAGTATAAGGCAGGGTTCCTCCTGAAACAGATGCAAAAGCAGACCCATCGCTGTTGCCGCATGTAGGGTCGGTAGGAGATATAGATAAAGAAAGGGTTCCCGGATCTGTAAGTGTAACACTGCCGGTTGCCTGACAACCATTATTATCTGTTACGGTAACTGTATAGGTACCAGTTCCCAGGCCTGTCTCGGTAGATGATGATCCGCCGGAGCTCCAGGAATATGTATAAGGGCTGGTTCCTCCCGACACTGAAGCAGTAGCAGAACCATTGTTGTTGCCACATGTAGGATTATTTGCTGAAGTTGTTATGGATAGTGAACATGATGATGATGAACTTAATACTGCCTGATGAATTTCTTTAGTCGCATTGTCCTGAACAAATACAATAATCGAAATTTTATCCATTCCAACCCATAAATTGAAATTTCCCTGGGCAACTCCTCCTATAGTAAAAGTATAACTCTTTGTTACGGTAACAGGATTTCCATTGGTTAAAGGGGGAATTGAATTGCCTGATCCATTTGTAAGCATTTTCCTCATAACTTCATAAAACACGGTCTCTCCATTGGTCTGAATATTATGGTAAACAGTGTCTTCAATCACTGCAATATGAACTCTTAAATTGCTGGAAGGAAAATCTTGGATTGGATTAATTATGGCGGTTATATCTACAGTATTTCCCAAAATTGTATGTGTTGCATCAATTTCAATAAATGCCGGCTTGGCGACTTCATCATTTATTTTTTGCTGATCAAGATTAGATGGTGAACCATCATAAGATCCCCCTATTATATCAGCTCCATCCATCTCAGCTTGTGGGACACCTGATACGCTATAAAAACTTTTTCGGGTATCACCATCACTGTTGTAATTTGGATCAGTACCCGGAGAAGGCCAATTCATCTGGTATTTAATTGCCAGCACATTGCTTCCGGGAGTATTTACCTGGTTCGCGAATAATAATGCATTAAAAGCAGGATTTTGGGAAGCACATGGAGCGCAGGTAGAGCTTGTAAACTCTTCAACCAGGACATTCCTTTGAATAATTTGATCGACTACAATAATGTTTTTATCAAGAGCGTCATTGCTTGTATTTTGATCCGTACTGCCATTTATATTGGTTGCCCATACTATAATGTTATATGTTCCTGTAGAAGATGGTGTCCATGTGTCTGAATGTGAGAAGCTGTAAGTGCCTAAACTTGCGATACTCAGAGATGAAAGACTCTGGGTATATACAGGGCCACCATCAACGTTCCAGTTAAGGTCTAATGAAGTGATGGTTGTACTTCCATAATTGGTTAATTCTCCTGTTACTGTTTGAGGACCTGAACCGAGAAGGACATAATCATTGATATCTATTGAAGTTACAGAGGCATCCCGGTCAACTGGCTCATATATCAATACATCATCAATAGCAAGGCCTGTAGCCCAGGCGCCATTATCATCATAATGGAAACGTACTTGAATATTCGGGGTATTGTCTGTACCTGATAGAAGAACGGTAATATCTTGCCATGCGGCAAGTTGAGTAAATGTATATATGACATTCCAACCTGCTCCGTTAATGTTTAACTCAATAGTTGAAGGATTTCCTCCATAAGTGCCGTCATCATATCCTGCAAATGATAAAACCACAGCTGAATATCCTGTAAAATTAAATGTTGGCAATGTTAAATAGTCAAGAGATTTATCACAGTCACACACATCGTCATTTGTCATCACAAACTGTGTATGGTCAGGTACAGGCCAGTAACCGGCTGCATTGGCATCATTATAATCGCCTGTATAGAATCCGCCATCAGTACCTATTGTACTTGTTGACCACCCGGCAGGCAGCGCTGGGGGTGATACACCTTCAAAATCTTCCGATAAGATGGTTGTTTGTGCATTTACACAAAAATTTGCTGTTAAAAGCAACATTGAAGCTGATAGTAAAATTTTTTTCATTGCTTTATGTTTTTTATTAAGTATAACAAAATTAAGAACATAGCTTCGCGAATTTATTAAAAAAGAATTAATCTGTAACTTTAAACTTTAATAATTTTTCGTGCTAATTAGTGAAAATTAGTGTAATTAGCGGCTAAACATTGAAATTCCGATACCTATTACATAATTTTGTACAAGAATGAAATCAGTAATATTTTTTTTTGGTGCATTATTTTGCTCTATTTTAGTTGCCCACGCCCAGGATTTTAACGGAGGCATTGTTGCTGGCATGAGTACAAGCCAGATTGATGGGGATGCTTTTTTGGGGTATAATAAAGCTGGTTTGGTATTTGGCGGATTTGTTAACCGGGAGCTAAAGGAAAAACTGACAGCTGAATTTGGGATCATATATATTGGAAAAGGCAGCAAAGAGCCCGAAAACCCTGACTCATCTGAATGCAGCTTTTGTAAAATTACCTTACGTTACATTGAAGTACCTGTTTTGTTACAATTTAAGAGATTGAAGGTAAGAGAAAAAGAACTGAAATTGATCCTTGAAGCGGGCTTATCTTTTGGCGTGCTTTTTTCATACAAAGAAGAGGATGAGCATGGAGATATTGAACTTATCGAGTTCTATAAATCAACCGAACTCGGTTTTATTGCAGGATTGAGTTACCCGCTATCTGAAACAATATCCTTCAATTCAAGGTTTGAATACTCAATTTTACCAATAGCTAATCAGATTATGTTTAATGCTAAAACATGGAGGATTTCCGGTGGTTCTTTTAACAGGTTGTTTAGTTTTACATTAAAGTATCAGTTTAAAGTTCACCCTGTTGAATGACGGGATAAAAAGTAAAAGAGGATCAAATTTGTTATTAGAATGGGCTTAAATATATATTTTCCAATATGCAAAGTAAAAGTAAACATAAAGTAGTAGTGGGCATAACTGGTGCAAGCGGTTCAATTTACACCAAGGTTTTGCTTGATAAATTACAAACATTAAGTGAGCAGATCGAAGATGTTGGAGTTGTTATCTCTGATAATGCCAAAAAGATATGGAAATATGAGTTGGGTAATACCGACTATGAAAAGATCCCATATAAAATATATGACAAGAATGATTTTTCCGCTCCTTTTACATCCGGCTCGGCACAGTATAATATAATGATAATATGCCCCTGCTCAATGGGGGCTTTTGGAAGAATTGCCAGCGGTGTTTCCGGTGATCTGCTTACGCGGGCGGCAGATGTTGTTTTAAAGGAGAGAAGAAGGTTGATCCTCGTTTTGCGCGAAACCCCTTATAATCTCATACATATCAATAATATGAAGATAATTACAGAGGCAGGCGGCATTATATGTCCTGCCACTCCTTCATTTTACAGCCGCCCTGAAAATATTGAGCAGCTTGCAGCTACGGTAGTTGACAGAATTCTCGACCTTTCAGGGTTTGAACAGGATACCTTTAGGTGGGGAAAAGAATAATTTTTTCCTATTCAAAACCCAACAATTTTTTTATGGCTAACAATAAAATTCCTCTTTTTGATTTTTCCACAATTTATTGTTAAAAAGTAAGTTAATTTATTTTGACGTTTAGAGGGAAAAATCGTATAATTACAATCGTAAACAAAAAAGATTTATGCTAAACTTCTGCAAAAAAGTACTTCTAAAAGTAAGCTTTGATAAGAACTTGTTCCGCAAGGAGTTATTAAAATCGCTACAATGGATTAAAGGAGATGAGATTATCTTGTTAAGGTTATGGTGCCTGGCAACTTTCGGGCATATATACAGCGATGTTATTCTTGAAGTTTTTGAACAGGTTCACTGATTGAAGGTAATGTTTCGTTACTCCGCTTATGGTTAAGGAATTTTATATTCCTTTTTAATCCATTAAATTTTATCCGTTTGACCGCTGAATTTTTAAATACTTTATCAAAAACCTCTTCAGTAATTTTTTCCCATTCCTCTCTTGTCATTTTCAGCAGATCTTGATGCGGTTCAAATTCAGATTCACTATGTGGTGTAGCAAACTTGTTCCAGGGACAGACATCCTGGCAAATGTCACAGCCAAATACCCGGTTTTCAAATTTTCCCTGCATCTCCGCAGGAATATTTCCTCCCGGTTCTATTGTAAAATATGAGATGCACTTGCTTCCATCAACAATATATGGCTCGATAATAGCATTAGTTGGGCAGGCGTCAATACATTCAGTGCAATTTCCGCAATAATCTTTTATCCGGTTGGCGTCAATTATGTTTGAACTATCATAATCCAATTTTAAGTCAACTATAAATTCTGCAATAAAAAAGAAAGAGCCGCTTTGTTTATTTATAAGGATCGAGTTTTTCCCTATCCATCCCAAGCCGCTTTTTTTCGCCCATGCTTTTTCCAATACAGAAGCTGAATCCACAAACCCCCTGCAGTTTACCTCACCTATGTTTTTCCGGATAAAACTCTCAAGGATTTTTAGTTTGTCTTTAATAACAAGATGGTAGTCTTTGCCATAAGCGTATTTTGAAATTTTCGGGGATTTTGGGTCTTTTTGTGTTTCGGAAGGATAAAAGTTCATAATCAAAGAGATGACCGATTTTGCATTATCTACAAGTAGTCGTGGATCCAGGCGTTCGTCAAAATAGTGTTCCATATAAGCCATTTTGCCGTGCATATTTCGGTTCAACCACCTTTCAAGCCGAGGTGCTTCTTCTTCTAAAAATTCAGCTTTGGATACACCGCAATACATAAAGCCCAGGCGGGTAGCTTCTTGCTTTATCATTTTGGTGTATTTAGATTTAATCATCAAATAATTAACAAAATGAAACCACAGATTTCACAGATGACACAGATAAAAAAAATAGAAAATAACTTTGTAAATTAATTAAAAAAGGGAAAATTTGATACAATTAAATATATCAATAAAATCTGTGTAATCTGTGGTTTTCATTAATGTTGTTTAAATTCCTGTCAGCCGACAGCTGGAATCCGCAATCCGCAATTGTATATTAATTGTACTTTAAGGTCAAAGACTAATCAAACAAAGTCCCTTTTTCCCCCGAAGAGATCTTCCCAAGATGCTTATAAGCAAGCTCAGTTGCTGTCCTGCCTCTTGGTGTTCTGTCAATATACCCTTCCTGAACAAGGAACGGTTCATATACTTCTTCAATTGTTCCGGCTTCTTCACCTACAGCGGCCGAGATTGTAGATAGACCAACCGGTCCGCCCTTGAATTTATCAATAATGGTTGAGAGTATTTTGTTATCCATCTCGTCTAGCCCGTGTTTATCTACATTAAGTGCAGTGAGGGCAAGTTGGGTAATTTTAATTTCAATAGTCCCGTCAGATTTTATCTGTGCAAAATCCCGCACCCTTCTCAGTAACGCATTTGCTATTCGGGGCGTTCCCCTGCTCCTGCGGGCAATTTCAGAAGATGCTTCATCAGAGATAGGGACATTTAAAATTCCTGCTGACCTGTTTATGATCATGGAAAGCATCTCCGGATCATAATATGCGAGACGGGAAGTAATACTAAAACGTGCTCTTAAAGGAGATGTCAGTAAGCCGGAGCGTGTTGTTGCTCCAATCAGTGTAAATGGATTCAGTTTGATTTGAACAGTACGTGCATTGGGTCCGGTATCAATTATAATGTCGATCTTATAGTCTTCCATTGCAGAATACAAGTATTCTTCTACTACAGGCGTTACCCGGTGTATCTCATCAATGAACAATACATCGCGATCATTAAGATTCGTCAATAATCCAGCCAGGTCTCCGGGTTTATCGAGCACAGGCCCTGAAGTAACTCTTATATTCACACCCATGTGATTGGCAATTATGTAGGCAAGCGTTGTTTTTCCAAGCCCTGGCGGACCATGCAGCAATATATGATCCAACGATTCACCCCTCTGATTTGCTGCTTCAACAAATATTTTAAGGTTCTCTACAACCTTGAGCTGCCCTACGAAATCGGTGAAATTATCCGGTCTCACTGCTTTCTCAAATTCTTTTTCGGCAGGAGTTAAATTGGTCGCCTGTGAAATTTCGCGTAAAGAAGTATTGGTATTTGTGTTTTTATTCATTGCTCTTATTGGTTTCGAGTTACAATTTACGGGTTGCTGGATACTGGATTTTGGATATTAGATATTAGATATTTGTTCAGATGTCTTGAAAATTTTGTATAAGTTATTTGAAATCAGTGGCAAAAATAAAATTGGACATTATATATACCTGAAATTTGAAATGCCTAAAATACTTAAAATTATAAACATTACTTTTGTTTGTTATGTATAAGAACATAACTTTGTAAATTAATGAAGAAGATCAGTTTCTTTATTTCCCTATTTTTCATCTCGGTATTTATCGTCCCGGTACTGTATGGACAGGTAACGTATAATGATACTAATAATACAGGGATGATTGAAATAATACAAGACCCCAGGATTGACGCCCTGGTAAAAAAGCACATTGCTATCAATGAAAAGCAAAAAGGCATACAGGGTTACAGGGTCCAGATATTTTTTGGGTCTAAAAAAAGGAATGCCCTTGAGGTAAAAACGGATTTTACGGAAAAATATCCCACAGTTGAAGCACACCTTTTATATGACCAACCATATTTTAAAATAAGGGTGGGTGATTTCCGAACCCGGCTAAAAGCAGAAAAGCTCAGCAAAGAGATTTCGGGAGATTTTCCCAATGCCTTTATTGTTAGTGATCTGATAACAATGCCTGAGATTGAGTGATGAAGGTGTAAGAACAGGGTTTAGCAAATTGATTAACAGTTGGCTAAGTATTGTTGAGCAAAGCTAAATTCCGATAGGCATTAAATACAACAAAGAAATAATCAACGATTACCCTTCTACTTTTTTCCTCAGCTCAAAGTTTTTGCCTAGATAAACTTTTCTTACATACTTATCCTCTGAAAGTTCTTCGGCACTACCGGTTTTCAGTATTTTGCCTTCAAAGAGGAGGTAAGCCCTGTCGGTTATGGAGAGTGTTTCATGAACATTGTGGTCGGTGATTAATATTCCGATATTTTTTTGTTTCAGCTCGGCTACAATATTCTGGATATCTTCAACAGCAATTGGGTCAATACCTGCAAAGGGTTCGTCCAGCAGGATGAACTGTGGGCTTACTGCGAGTGAGCGGGCTATCTCTGTCCTTCTCCTTTCACCTCCCGAAAGAAGGTCGCCCCTGTTCTTCCTAACATATTGTAATCCAAGCTCATCGAGCAGTGATTCCAGTTTCTTTTTTCGCTGGGATCTGGAAAGTTTGGTCATTTCCAGAACGGCAAGAAGATTATCTTCAACACTCAGTTTCCTGAAAATAGATGGTTCCTGCGGTAGATAGCCAATTCCCTTTTTAGCCCTCTTGTACATCGGTTCTTTTGTAATATCTTTATCATCTAAATAAATCCTGCCTGCATTGGGCTTGATCAAACCCACCATCATATAAAATGTGGTGGTCTTACCGGCTCCGTTAGGACCTAATAAGCCAACGATCTCTCCCTGTTTAACCTCAATGGAAACATTATTTACCACTGCACGGTTCTTGTAATTTTTAACGAGATTTTCTGTTCTAAGAAGCATAATATTATATTATTCCTAACGTAGCGAAGTTACAAATAAATTGTAAAATAACAAAGTTTTTCGGGAGAATAGCCTAATTTTGTTATCTGTTAATTTTTTAAAAAATTGAAAGCCCTTTTAAATAACAAGTTCAGCTATGTTGCTTTGGCAATTATCCTATTCGCTATAGCTCTATTTATTGATAACCAATTAGCAGAACCCGATTTCTCTTCGTTAGCTTCGGAATTCCAAACAATCCTGCACAAAAAAGAGAAAAAATCAGATGCCATACTAAATGAGATTGAAAAAAAAATTGAAAGCACAAGCTATAAAGATTTATTAAGCGAAAAAAACGATTATTTTTCCGGATTATATGATGAAAAAGGATTTATTATTTTAATATATGAGAATGACACACTACAATTGTGGTCTGATAATGCTGTTCCTGCAGAACATGCTTTATCCAATGCGGGGCTTGAAGATAATTTTGTGCGATTAAGAAATGGCTGGTTTGAGGTAATTAAAAGAAAATCCCTACCGAAAGGACGAATCTTTTCGTCCTTTCGGCAGGCAGGCAAAAGCCAAAAATTAAAAAATGGAAGTAAAACAATAATAGGTCTGTTATTAATAAAAAATGAATTTCCACACCAAAATCAATACTTAGTTAATGATTTTCAGTCCGGGTTCAAGGGGATTAATTTATTATCCGGTTGTAAAATTATCAAAGAAGAACTGGTTGATTCAAGGTCTGAATCAGAACCAGCCGATCTCGCAGCGACTGGCACATACCAGATAAAATCCTTCAATGGGAATTATTTATGCTCTTTAAAGTTTGATGATCACCAGTCGTCAAAATCGCTCTCCGGAGCCGACTTACTTGTATTGTTATTATATGTTTTGAGCTTTATCTTTTTGATCATATGTATAAAAGCCGGGTGTTTGGGATTAATTAAAAACATAAGTGTTTACGGAGCATCTTTTTTATTTATATTTACAATATTAGCACTGCGCTACCTGACAATCCTCAATAAGTTTCCGCAAGCATTCTATGAATTACCATTTTTTAGCCCAAACTATTATGCTACATCTTTTTTATTCCCATCCTTAGGCGATTTTTTCGTCAATTCCATAATAATTTTTTACCTGTCATATTTTATTTATAAACAAACCACGACAGGGTTTAAAACCCTGTTAGGATTCTCAACTACACTGGGATTATTAACTATTTTTGGTTTATCGCTGCTTGTCAACAGTTTATTTGGGGGACTTATAATCAATTCAAACATCTCCTTTAATGTTAACAACCTGTTTGAGCTTAATTTTAACAGTTTAACAGGTTTTGTTGCAACCGGCTTGTTGATGTTTTCTTTTTTCTTCATAGCTGATAAAATAGTTACTGCTATTATATCTCTCAATCAAACTGCGAAACAACTCCTAACAGGCTTTGTAATTAGTGCAGGGATTTTTATTAGTATATGTTATCTGACGAATATGTTCAATCCTGTTCTCATTTGTTGGGCTTTTACAGTTGTTATAATTATCGGATTCGTAAAGAAAAAGAGCAAACAGGATTATGCATTCTCTCACATCGTTTTATTAGTGGTCGTATTTTCTCTTGTTTCTGCTCATATTCTCTCAAAATACAATAATATCAAGGAAATGGCACATAGAAAGCTCCTTGCTGAGAGACTTGTTGTTGAACAGGACCCTGTTGCTGAATTCCAGTTTCAGGATATAGAGAAAAAGATACAGAATGACAGTATTTTCCGTCATTATTTAACCGGCTTGCCTGATACAAAAGAATCTATTATTAAACATATAACTGAAAGGTACCTCAGCGGCTTTTGGGAGAAATACGATGCACAGATCACCATTTGCAAACCACTTGATTCATTGTTAATACAACCGGGGAATACTGTAATGGAATGCCGTTCGTTTCTTGAAGGAATAATTACAGAACAGGGCGAGCCCACAATTACCTCAAATTTTTATTTCTTAAATAATAACAATGGCAGGATCAGTTATTTAGCAAAATTTTTATTCCCTTTCCCGCACGACTCTCTCGGGGAAGTTGATCTTTTCATAGAACTCGACTCAAAGTTCATTCCCCAGGAGATCGGTTACCCGGAGCTGCTGTTAAATGAAGAAATAAGCCGTAATATAAAAAGCGAGATTAAGAACTATTCTTATGCTAAATACCAAAACCGGCAATTGATAAACAAATCAGGAGAATTTCCTTTCAGTATAACAAACAATTCATTCGGTAATATTGCTTCTGATTTTTCGTTCACCAATCTTGGAGGATTTAACCATCTTATTTGTAAAATAGATAAAAACAACTCTATTGTTTTAAGTAAAAAAAATGAGACCTTCCTGGATTCTATTATCCGCTTCTCATACCTGTTTGCATTCTTTTGTCTTTTCGTCCTTGTTTTCACATTGATCAGACAATCACCCAAAAATTTCAAAGAACTACACCTTGATTTCAGAAAAAGAATTGAACTTTCCATGATATTTATCCTGTTTGTCTCCCTTTTGCCAATAGGATTTGGAACAAAATATTACATCGAAACCCAATACTACACCAGGAATAATGAAAACATTAAGGAAAAAATACATTCAGTGCTCATCGAAATTGAGCACAAGTTAGCCGGGGAAGAAGAATTAACGGATAATTTAAAGGATTTTATGTCATATATCCTTACAAAATTCTCTTATGTGTTTTTTACAGATATCAATTTATATGATCTCCGGGGCAATTTACTCGCATCTTCACGCCCTGAAATTTTTCAGGAGGGATTGATCGGAAAAAAAATCAATGTTGATGCTTTTTATCAATTGGCAATAAAGGGGAAAACCGAATTTGTTCACAATGAGAATATAGGGAAGTTGAATTTCCTGTCGGCTTATGTCCCTTTTAGAAATGAGAACAATAAGCTGCTGGCTTACCTGAATCTTCCCTATTTTGCAAAACAGAGTAAACTGAAGAAAGAGATCTCAACGTTCCTGGTTGCATTGATAAATATTTATGTTTTACTGTTTATCCTTGCGATAATTGCTGCGTTATTCCTTTCAAATCGAATAACTCAACCATTAAGACTGATACAGGACAAGCTTGGTAAAGTTAAGCTCGGCAAGACAAACGAGCCGATCGAATGGAAAAGCAAAGACGAAATAGGCAGCTTGGTGAGCGAATATAACAGGATGATCATTGAACTAGAAAAAAGCGCGGAACTATTAGCTAAATCAGAGAGGGAAAGTGCCTGGAGAGAGATGGCAAAACAGGTAGCTCATGAGATCAAAAACCCTTTAACCCCGATGAAGCTGAGTGTTCAGCATTTGGAAAAAGCATGGAATGACAAAGCCCCTGATTGGGGGGAGAAATTAAAGAAATTTACTCAAATCCTCATTCAGCAAATAGACTCATTATCATCAATCGCCAGTGGTTTCTCTGATTTTGCCATGATGCCTAAAGCAAAAAGAGAAGTGATTGATTTCTCTCAAGTGATCACCGATTCAATGGACCTTTTTAAAGATGCCGAAGGTGTTGAGCTCAATTTCATATCTAATCTTTCTCTGCAAGGTGATGGTATTAATAAAAACGGTACAAACTGCCCGGTATTTGCCGACAAGGAGCAACTCTCACAAGTTTTAAATAATTTAATAAAGAATGCAATCCAGGCAATCTCCGAAGCCAACCTGCCTGAGGGCAAAGCAGAACAGGGAGAAATTGGTATTGAATTAAGTGCTGATGAAAATAATTACACGGTAAAAGTAACCGATAACGGCATTGGTATTTCTGAAGAACAAAAAGACAAGATATTTACACCGAGCTTTACAACTAAAACAGGTGGAATGGGATTAGGGTTGGCAATTGTAAAAAATATTATTGAAAATTCCGGGGGAAGGGTGTGGTTTGAATCAGAGGAAGGAACTGGGTCATCATTTTATATTTCGCTGCCTAAATATCTTGAATAACATCAGTTCTATATAACTTTTATATAAATATTTTTTATAGTTTTGTTTTATGAGAAGACCTATTCGTGTTTTAATAGCAAAGGTCGGTCTTGACGGACACGATCGGGGAGCAAAAGTGATAGCATCTTTTCTGCGCGATGCGGGAATGGAAGTGATTTACACGGGTTTGAGACAAACACCTGAAAAAGCAGTAAACTCAGCCATGCAGGAAGACGTTGATGCTATTGGCATAAGCATCTTGTCGGGAGCACACATGACCGTTTTTCCAAAAACCATTAAGCTGATGAAAGAGAAACAAATGAATGATGTTTTGCTTACAGGAGGAGGTATTATTCCGGAAAAGGACATGAAAAAGTTGCAAAAACTGGGAGTTGGCAAATTGTTTCCACCAGGAACAGACACAAAGGAAATTGTGGATTATATAACTGGCTGGGTTAAGGAAAACCGAAAATTTTAACTCTATGCATACAAGGACATAACTTCGTAAATTTATTAAAAAGAAATATAGCCACGAATTTTCACTAATAATTATTATTAAAAATAAACATTTTCAAAAAATATATTTTGTGATAATTAGTGATAATTAGTGTAATTAGTGGCAAAACATTAAAATTCCGATACAATTAATTAACAATTTAAATTATGACCTACAAAAATATCTTAACCCAACTCGATAATGGTATTTTAACCATTACAATTAACAGGCCAGATAAGCTAAATGCACTGAATAGAGCTATTCTTCCCGAAATTAAATTTGCAATTCAGGATGCATATCAAAACGACCAGGTAAAAGGAATAATAATCACAGGAGCTGGAGAGAAAGCATTTGTCGCAGGTGCGGATATTTCTGAATTTGTCAATATGACAGTTGAACAAGGAAAGGTTCTTGCTGCCAACGGACACGAGATATACAACTTGATAGAAAATTGTCCGAAACCGGTAATTGCTGCCGTTAACGGTTTTGCCTTAGGTGGAGGGTGTGAATTAGCAATGGCATGTCATATAAGAGTTGCTTCTGAAAATGCAATGTTCGGACAACCGGAAGTAAATCTTGGATTGATACCTGGATATGGCGGAACTCAAAGACTTATTCAATTAATAGGTAAAGGAAAAGCGTTTGAACTGCTTATGACTGCCGGTATTACAAAAGCTTCTGATGCACTTGATATTGGATTGGTGAATTATGTTACAACTCCCGATGAATTAATTCCCAGGTGTATTGAGATCATTGAGAAGATCAACTCCAAATCCCCTGTTGCGATTAAAGGAGTTATTAAATGTGTGAACGCCTATTTTTCCGAAGGCATTGACGGTTTTGAAACGGAAATAGAAGAGTTTGGTAAATGCTGCGAAACAGAAGATTTTATTGAGGGCACAACTGCTTTTCTGGAAAAGAGAAAAGCCAACTTCCCAGGCAAATGATCCGGTTAACCTAACTTGGACAAAAAAACCAAAACTTGAATTCCTTAAAAAAACTAGCAGGACAAACGGCTGTATACGGTGTAAGCAGCATCCTGGGACGAATGCTGAACTACCTGTTAGTACCCCTTTACACAAGGGTTTTTACGACCGAGCAATACGGTGTTGTAACGGAAATGTATGCCTATGTTGCATTTCTTATCATCATACTGACATACGGGATGGAAACAGCTTTTTTTAGGTTTTCCTCCGCGTCTGATAATAAAAACAAAGTATACAGCACCGCACTTATTTCATTGATCACAACCTCTTTATTATTTATCTGCCTTGCTGCAATCTTTTCCCAACCCATTGCAAATTGGCTAAGGTATCCCAATCATACCGAATATGTTACCTGGTTTGCAATAATTGTGGGTTTGGATGCATTATCGGCTATACCTCTTGCCAGGCTAAGGGAACTTGGTAAGGCAAAGCTGTTTGCAACAGTCAACATCATCAGCATTTTTGTTAATATTGGCTTAAACCTGTTTTTTCTCGTCTATTGCAGGCACATTTATGAAGTGCATGGGGAGAATTCCAATTGGCTGGTACAGTCCTTTTATAACCATGAAATAGGAGTTGGTTATGTTTTTATCTCCAACCTGGTCGCCAGTATTGTTAAAGCGGCTTTATTGTCGCCCTATATGGTAAATATAAGGTTGAGTTTTAGTGTTCCGTTGGTCAAGAAAATGTTGTGGTATTCTTCTCCTTTATTAATAGCCGGTTTAGCTGGAATAGTCAATGAAGCCATTGACAGGATAATGATAAAACGCCTGTTGATGGATGTAATGGGTGAAAAGGCAACGTTAGAGCTATTGGGAATTTACGGGGCATGTTATAAGGTTTCAATAATTATAGCCATTTTCATACAGGCATTCCGGTTTGCTGCCGAACCCTTCTTTTTTGCCCAGCAAAAAGAAGAAAATGCACAAAAAACGTATGCTGATGTTATGAAATATTTTGTTATTATCTGCTCTTTTATATTTCTTGGAATAATGATGTATATTGATGTTGTGATGCTGTTTGTTGGCAAGGATTTTCGTGAAGGGGTTACAGTGGTGCCGATTTTATTGTTGGCAAACTTGTGCCTGGGTATATATTTCAACCTGTCTATCTGGTATAAGCTCACTGGCAAAACCCGGTATGGTGCATATATAGCGATTTTTGGGGCTATCATAACATTGGTCCTGAACTACATCTGGATACCGAGTATAGGCTATTTCGGAGGATATATCGGACCTGCTTGGGCTACGCTGATCTGCTACTTTTCGATGATGATAGTCTCTTATTTCCTCGGAAAGAAACATTTCCCTGTCAACTATGATCTAAAAAGAATTATAGGATATACAGGTTTGGCAATAGGACTGTATTTTATAAGTACTTATATCAATATGGGTTTACAGGGTTACAGTATTTTGATAAATACATTAATTTTGTTGATTTTTGTAAGTGTTGTTTTTTTTGTGGAAAGAGGCGGAAAATTTAAAATTTCAGTTTAATAAATATTTGCCACAAAGGCACAAAGACACTAAGTTTCACAAAGTATTGCTTATATAAAAAACAAATATATTATTATGGCTATAAGACCTCATATGTTTCAAAAACCTGTGAGGTCTAAAAACACAGCAAGATGAAAGCAAAGATCATCAACCGTTCAAAACACGAATTGCCATCATACAAGACAAATGCCTCAGCCGGCATGGATCTGAGGGCTGACATTGATATTCCTGTTACGTTAAAATCCCTGGAGCGCACATTGGTTCCAACGGGCATATTTATTGAGTTGCCCCTTGGTTATGAAGCACAGATACGCCCTAGAAGCGGAATGGCTATTAATAAAGGTATAGGTGTATTAAATGCACCCGGCACTATTGATGCGGATTACCGTGGTGAGATCAAGGTGATACTGGTGAATCTTTCAAATGAAGAGATCGTAATAGAAGATGGTGAACGGATCGCCCAGATGATAGTTGCTGCTCACGAGAAAATTGAATGGGAAGAGGTTGATGAACTAGTTGAAACCGAAAGGGGCACTGGAGGGTTTGGAAGCACAGGGGTGAAATAGATATTTTAATTTTTTCAATATAAAATAACATTTATGAAGGTAATAATACCAATGGCGGGTATGGGTAAGCGATTACGCCCCCATACGTTAACGATTCCCAAACCATTATTACCAATTGCAGGGAAACCGATCATTCAGAGGTTGGTTGAGGATATAGCAAAAGTATGCAATGAAAAAATTGAAGAAATTGCTTACGTTATTGGCAATTTTGGCAAGGAAGTTGAAGAGGAGTTAAAGAACATAGCAAAAGGAATAGGCGCAAATGGAACTATTTACTATCAAAACGAACCTTTGGGGACTGCACATGCAATACTCTGTGCTGAAAATTCGTTAGAAGGTAAAATAATTGTAGCATTTGCCGACACATTATTAAAAGCTGATTTTATTTTAGACGAGTTGCAGGATGGTGCTATTTGGGTTAAAAAATCGAAAATCCCAGCTCTTTTGGTGTTGTAAAAGTTAATGATGAGAATATTATCATTGATTTTGTTGAAAAACCCGAAACTTTTGTTTCAGACCTCGCGATCATCGGCATTTACTACTTTAAGGATGGGGTATTTTTGAAAAATGAACTTCAATATATTATTGATAATGATATTAAAGACAAAGGTGAATATCAACTTACAAGCGCTTTGGAGAACATGAAAAGAAAAGGGGCAAGGTTTATAGCAGCACCTGTTATCGAATGGCTGGATTGCGGCAATAAAGATGCAACAGTCTTTACCAATCAACGTATATTGGAATTAGATGACAATGAGCTGATTTCAGAAAATCTGGTTAATCAGAACTCTGAAATCATCAAACCATGTTACATCGGGGAAAACATTAGGATTACAAACTCAATTATAGGACCATTTGTATCAATTGGCGATAATAGTATAATTGATAATTCTTGCATTATAAACAGCATCATACAAACCAATTCAAAAATTTTTTCTGCTAATTTGAACAATTCTATGATTGGTAATTTTGTTGAATATAATGGTATTGGTAAAGAAGAAAAAAAAAGGGAAGTCAGTATAGGGGATTATTCGGTGATTAATTAATAGTTTCGGAAAGAACATAACTTAGCCTGCCTGCAGGAGCCCAGAAACGGATTATTGAATATTAAAAAAACAAAATGTTTAAAATCCGAAATTTTATATTCATTCTTTTAGCATACACTTTCTCTGCATGCAATGTCCTTCAAAGAGGAGGTCAGACCAGTACCTCTGTTCAAAAAAAAGCGTTATCTGAAAAAGAGCAGGTAGCGTTTACACGTCTTTTTTTCAACGCAAATAAAGAAAAAATGCTGGGGAATTATGATAATGCTGCAAGCATTTTTTCCCAATGCATACGTAAAGACCCTACAAGCGCTGTTGCAATGTACGAGCTTGCAAATATCTATATCCAAACAGAGAAGTACGAAGAAGCCCTGTTCTTTGCCAGAAAGGCAACAGTATTAGAACCTGAAAACCTTTGGTATCAGCTCTCCCTGGCGGATGCTTACAAAAAGACCAAAAAATTTAATAAAGCAGCAGATGTTTACAAACAAATAGTTAAAGTATATCCTGTCAGGATAGATATTTATTATGAATGGGCAACTGCATTATTATACATGGGAAAATATAGCGAAGCAATTGATGTTTATGATAAAGTCGAGAAAATAATAGGTGTGTTTGAAGAAACGAGCTTCCAAAAAGAACGGATATATATAAAATTGAATAAAATTGATAAGGCAATTAATGAACTGGAGAAACTGATTAAGGAATATCCTCTTGAAACCAAGTATTACGGGGACCTTGGGGATCTATACCAGGCAAATAACATGAATGAAAAGGCATTGGAAATATATCTTCAACTGTTAAAAATTGATCCCGAAAACCCTTTCGTACATTTATCTTTAGCCGATCACTATCGTTCAATTGATGAAAAAGATAAGTCATTCAACGAACTTAAGATGGCTTTTACAAAACCTACCCTGGATATTGACACAAAAGTTAATATCCTGTTTAAGTATTTTTCTCTGACCAGAATTTACCCCAGGTTGTCTGTCACAGATGCACCTACCAAGCAGATTGAGGATTCAACCTCTGGCGGATATGAACAGTCTCTAACTTTATGCAAGATACTTGTTGAAACACACCCGGATGATGCAAAATCACATTCCATCTATGGTGATTTTTTATATTGGAACAAGCAACTTGAAGATGCCCGCGATCAATTCCGCCTGGCAGTTGATTTGGAAAAAGATAAATTTGTAATCTGGCGACACCTTCTTGGAATTGAATCAGAATTACAGGATTATGAGTCCATGCTTAAAGAAAGCAAAGAAGCAATAGAGCTGTTCCCGAACCAGGCAATTCTATATTTATTTAATGGCATTGCATACGTCCGTTTAAAAAAATATCAGGAAGCCCTCGAAGTTCTCAATTCGGGTATAGAGATTATTGCAGATGATAAATTGCTGTTAGTTGATTTCTACTCAACCTTAGGAGATACATATCACTCAAATAAAGAGATGAAGGCTTCTGATGAAGCTTATGAGAAAGCTTTGGAAATAGATTCCAATAATATTTATGTGCTAAATAATTACAGCTATTATCTCTCAATGAGGAGGGAGGAGCTGGAGAGAGCCAGGAAAATGTCAGAAAAAGCAAACGAGATTGAGCCGGGAAGCGCCTCTTTCCAAGACACTTATGGATGGATATTATACTGTTTGGGTGATTATTCAGAAGCAAAAGTATGGATAGAGAAATCTCTGGAAAACGGAGGCGACAAAAAAAGTATTATCCTTGAACATTACGGAGATATATTGTTCAAATTAGGTGAAATTGAAAAAGCGCTGGAAAATTGGAAAAAAGCAAAAAGCAAAGGTGAAGGTTCAGACTTGCTGGATAAAAAGATAGCCGATAAACAACTATATGAATAATTAGCAGTGTCTGTCCATAAAGTCAGTTTTTTAGAAAAAGATAACGAATAAAACTTATTTTCTCTATCCCATATTCTAAAATGTTTGACCGACACTCCTAATTATCTGAAAGGGGCTTCGCCCCGTTAAAATACTGCTAATTATAAAAATGTTGCGTTTTTTAATTTTATTCAAAAAGATAAATCATTAATGTACATTAAGCGCTCTTCCCCAACTTTTTTTATTTATATTCTTATAATAATAATTCTTCCACTATTTTTTGGCTGTAAACCAACTAAGGAAATAGCCAAAACCACCGTAAAAAGAAGGAGCACAAAATATCTCCTGGAGCAATTACAGAACAATGAACTGAACTATGAATGGCTAAGCGCTAAATTCTCGGCATCCGCTATAATAAACGACAAAAAACATTCTTTTGTGGCGAGGTTGCGAATCAGAAAAGACAGTGCAATTTGGGTGTCGGCTTCGCTAGCTCTTGGTATAGAAATAGCAAGAGTTTGTATTACAAAGGATTCCTTAAAGTTTATAAATCGTCTAAATTCCACATATTTTACCGGGAGCATAAATTATCTTGATCAACTAATATTAACCGATTTCGATATCCTGCAATCATTGCTGACAGGGAATAGTTTTATATCAATGTTTGATAACTTTAATGATGACAAGGAAGATAAACTCAAATCATCAAAAGAAGATAAAATCAGATCATCAATAGATAATGAACATTATTTATTAGGCACTTTTAAAAAAAGAAAATTAAGAAGAACCATAGAAGGGAAAAGATATTTGCTCTTTACGGCTCACAGTATATGGCTTGATCCGGTAACATATAAAATTACAGCACAAAAGATACAAGAACCGCCAGACAGAATATTAAAAGCAAACTACATTGAATTTAAAGAAGTGGATACCCAACTGTTTCCGCATAAAATAGATTTATGTATAAAAGACGAACATACCATTGATGTTTCTCTCAATTTTTCAAAGATTCTTTTGAACGAACCTCAGAAACTCCTTTTCTCCATTCCAGAAAAATATGAGCGGATATTTTAATCCCGTGAGATATTTCTTTTTAAAAGGGAAATTTAATTATTATAGATTTTGCAGGATCATTATGCTTATTTTATTAATAACAGTATCTCACGTGGTTAAATTAAAAGCTCAATCCAAAGAAGATCTGGGGGAAAAGAAAAAACAGATTGAGAACGAGATTAAGTACACCAATAGACTTCTAAAGGAAACCAGGAAAAATAAAGAAGCATCACTTAACCAACTCGCTACCTTCAAAAAAAAGATCAATCTCCGGCAACGTTTAATTTCAACGATTAACAAAGAGATTAAGCTGCTTGATAAGCAGATCGGGGAAAACAGCACAGTCATCGAATCATTGGAAAACGACCTGAAAGAGATTAAAAGCGAATATGCCAAAATGATTTATTACGGCTATAAAAACAGGAGTTCATACAATCGTTTGATGTTCATATTCTCTGCAAAGGATTTTAACCAGGCACAGAAACGTCTTAAATACTTACAACAATGCAACGAATTCAGGCAAAAACAGGCTGCTCTAATAGCCAAGACAAAAATGCTCTTGGATCAAAAAGTAATCGAGATGGAAGCAAAAAGAGCGGATAAAAGAAAGCTTTTACATAATAAAAAAGATGAAAGGGAATCACTGGCTATTGAAAAAGCAGAACAAAACAAAATATATAAAAAATTATATGATAAAGAGAATCAGCTTAAATCAGAACTTAATGTAAAACAAAAGGAAGCGAGAAAATTACAAAAAGCGATAGAAGACATTATTGCCGAAGAGATTCGAAAAGCCCGGGAAGCTGTAAAAAAACCTAAAGGGTTTGCCTTAACCCCTGAAGAGAAAAAATTATCCGCAATTTTTGAAAAGAATAAGGGAAAGCTGCCCTGGCCGGTTCAGCGGGGCATTATCACTGCCGGGTTCGGGGAACAAGAACATCCTATACTGAAGGGAATAAAAATTAACAATAATGGAATTGACATCAGTACAAATAAAGATGCAATTACAAGATCAATATTTGATGGGGTTGTTACTGGAGTCATCATCCTTCCGGGAGCTAACAAAAAAGCGGTAATTGTAAGACATGGGGAATATTTCAGCGTTTATGGGAACTTGCGGGAAGTATATGTTAAAAAAGGGGATAAAGTAACAACAAAACAAGATATCGGTTTAACTCATACTGATAACAAAAAATTCAAAACAGAAGCACATCTTGAAATATGGAAATTAACAGAAAAAGGCACTATAAAAGTTGACCCTGAAAAGTGGATTACCCCCCCCTAAATAAGAGCCATTAGTAAAAAACAGGTAGTTAGTAGTTGGGATTTTAAAAATTTCAGATATCCTGATCTTTCGTAAAGTACAGACGCCCAAATTGGGCGTCTCTGTAACCAATGTTTTTAGTTTGTTGGTTTAGAGTTATGGTTATCTGGTTACTTGTTTTTAATTATCGTTAAAATATTAACGATAAGCTCTTTTAAGTCTATATAATCACATTACACCCTCTTACATCACTGTTATCAATCCTGCCCAAAATCTCAAAGCTTGTCCCCCCGACAATGTCGGAGTAAACTCCGGGCGTAGCTCCTTCCGGAGAGCCGTCTTTGTATATTTTCCCTAAATCATCAGTTGCTATAAAAGCACAGGAGTGGATGTTTGCCAGGTCAATAATATTAATGCCGCCAGTTTTATTAAATCTTGTTATAGTTAATGGATCATTTAATTCGCGGATGAAAATTTTCATCCACGGTGGGGGTTTGAATACTCCACCGGTTTTTGAATATGCCTGGGAAAGCAGTTCAGTCATCCCGTATTCGGAGTGGATTGCTTTTACACCAAATGCATCGCTAAGTTTCTTATGCAATGCTTCTCTTACGATCTCCTTTCTTTGTCCCTTCATCCCGCCGGTTTCCATTATAATTGTGTTTTTCAAATCAGGCAAAGAGGTTTCATGAACCGTCTCTATGAAATCCAGCAGGGCAAAAGAAGTACCAAACAACAAAACTTTTTGTTTCCCGTTTTCCAGCTTATTTAGCTTGTTGGTCAATTCTTGGATATCATTTAATCCCCGGTTGTGTCCTTCGGATTTCAAATAAAACCCGCTGTCTTTATGGCTGCTTTTTTCAATCCATTTTTTTACCATATAAACAAGTGAAGAACTTTCCGAATGAGTTGGGAGTAATGCCAAAATGCAGTAATCCTCTATATTACCATAAAAATGTTCAAACCCTTTTCTAAAGCTCTTTTCGTAAAGTGAAATATCCAATATATGATGTTTGCTTGTAGAGCCTCCGGTTGTTCCGCTGCTTAAAAATATTTGCTCTTCTGCCCCTTTTCCCGTAATAATTTTATGTGTTTTGAAAAATCCTATAGGTAAAAATGGTATTTGAAACAAAGTGTTCACCTTTTTGGCATTAATTTTGAGAAATTTCAGATATTCTTTGTAAATATTGTTGTTTGCTGCCTGGTAATGAAAAAGTTCAATTGCTAAATTTTCAAAGGCCTGGCTATTATTCCTGTCTTTTCTGAAGTTTCCAGACCCTTTGGGTACGGAACAGGCCGGGACAGGTCGGCTGCCGGTAATATTGAAAATTTTGTTTTTAAACTCTTTTGCAAATTTCATCTGTGTAAATATTAAAGTGAGATAAAATTTATACGTAGCAGTATTTCAATGTTTAGCCACGAATTCCACTAATTTGCACGAATTTATTTATTAGTGAAAATTAGTGTAATTAGCGGCAATTTTATTTTTTAAACAATTTGCAAAGTTAGATCCTAAAGGATAAAAAAATGATTGATTTGCGTTATATATAAGATTTATTTAACTTTATGCTTTCAAATTATGCAATTATGAGACAATTTTCAAAAATAGAAAATATTATATTTTTATCTATTGCATGTTGGGTTGTGTTTGTTTTTTCTTCATGTTTGCTCCCGGATGAATATCCCCCCGAACCTGGGATCAAATTTGAGAGTTATTCCTATAAAGACACATTAAACGAATTGGATATGCCTGTTCATGCCGGGATACTCAAGTTCTCTTTTACTGATGGTGATGGAGATATAGGTTTGAATGACGGGGATACATTGCCGCCTTATTCGGATTGCAAGGATAGTACATGTAACAATGTATATATTAATAGAATTGGCATTAATAATGGCAATTTATCGGAACTACTCTCTTTTGATTACAGGATACCGGATATAACTCCGGCAGGACAAAACAAAACACTGAAGGGTGAAATAGAAGTGGAGTTAGATATCCGGCTTCCTGTCATAATTATTACTGATGATTATGATACTATTACTTATGACACTGTTATTTATGAAGTATATATATATGACAGGGCATTAAATCAGAGCAATATCATTACAACCCCTAGTATTGTTTTAAACAACTAGTGTCGTGTCAATTTAATTATGAAATATTTTGATAATAAATTGTTTCATTGTTCTATTGCTCCATTGTCCTATTGTTAAATTGTTAAATTGTTGAATTACTTTATTCCAACTATTGCCTCATTTACATTATAAATGTGATCCCCGATTTTTTCACAGGAACAGAACAGGTCGTTGTATATCATCCCGCTTTCAAAATTGTATTCCCCCTTTTCAATGCTGATAAAATGTTGGCTCTTTAATTTATCCCGCATATTATTTATTTCAGCTTCCAGGATATCAGCTTTTTTGAGAGAAACCTGGCTGTAATTAGCATTCAGGTTTTCGAGCATGTTATTTAATGACACATCAACCAGGTTGAAGAAACTTATTATACCGTCTTTCTGTTCTGTTATAAAAACTGTTTTGTTTTGGTTTTTTCTTTCTATGGTTTTGGACATTTCATAACAGATATCTGCGATTCTCTCAAGGTCGTTGATCATACTCAGCATTCCCCTGATCCTTAATGAACCTGACTCGCTTAATTCACCCTGAGAGACTTTTGCTAAATAATTGGCTATCTCAACTTCTATTCTATCAGTGATGTCTTCATATTTAGCTATTTTATTCAAAAGTTTGCCGGTTTTTTTCTTATCTTTTTCCTGAAACAACCCGGAAACAAATCCAAATGTTTTCCTGGTAATTTTTCCTAACTTAGCCGTCTCTTTTCTGGCTTCCAGGATTGACAATTCAGGCGTAGCCATAATACCTAATCCTATATATTCCAAATGAGTTTCTTCATCAATATCTCCTCTGGACCTGACCATTTTTTCGGCTACTTTAGCAATGAGCGGAACGAATCCTACGAGCAGTAAAACATTAATAATATTGAATAAGGAATGGAAAATAGACAGGGCAATAGGAATAGACTCGTACTGTTCTTTATCAAATGGAGAAACGCCATGAACGTTTAACATATAAAAATCTATTCCGTTAAGGAAAAAACGAAACACGAAGAAAATCCAGATTACACCAAAAATATTGAATATTAAGTGTGCTCTTGCTGCGCGCTTGGCATTGACATTTGCAATCAAAGCCGCAAGGTTGGCAGTTATTGTGGTACCAATATTTTCACCAAGAACCATGGCGGCAGCCATTTCGAAAGGGATCCATCCTTCATTGCACATTACCAGGGTCAATGCCATTGCAGCACTGGAAGATTGAATAACTACGGTTAATACGGTTCCAACAAGAATAAATACCAGCAATGACAGCTTTCCCATATTAGCGTATCCTGCAAGGAATTCCAATGTTTCAGGGCTGCTCCTCATGTCAGGTACAGATTCTTTTAATGCGTTCAATCCCAAAAACAGCAATGCAAAACCAATTAAAACCTCAGCCCAGGACCTTAGATTGCTTTTACTGGAAAACATCAACGGAAAACCGATAGCTATAATGGGCAATGCAACGGAAGCAATCTTTACTTTAAACCCGAAAATAGATATCAGCCATGCAGTAATTGTAGTGCCAATATTTGCTCCCATAACAATACCTACAGACTCAACCAATGTTAATAATCCTGCATTTACAAAACTCACAACCATAACCGTTGTTGCAGAAGAAGATTGTAACAGGCAGGTTATTAAAAATCCTGTAAGAATACCAAAGAAGCGATTGGATGTCATTGCGCTTAAGATCTGGCGCATTTTTCTCCCGGCTACCTTTTGTATCCCATCGCTCATCACCTTCATCCCATAAATAAAAAAACCGAGAGCCCCAATAAGTTTCAAAAGATCAAATAAGGTGAAATGCATAGTGCTTATTTAGTCTAAATATATAAATTCCTTTTTTTGGTTTTGGCTTCGGTCTGAGCTCAGCCGAACGGCTTGTCCAAGTTATGTTATGATTCGTCAAAAATAGTATTTGTTAATTACAAATTGGCTTTGTCAATTATTATTTGTTACATTATTTTTCAACAATTGTTAAAAAATTGTAAATTTGGGATATAATAAGAACAGAAACTTCTGTTAATGGATTTGACATTTTTACTATGATGGATAATATGAAATTCACTTCGTCAGGAAGACAAGATGCATGGCCTGCCGACCAGTGCCTATACCCAGTCAAATTTCGATTGTAATTTCACCATAAATTCATGTTCCAATGAATCGTCTTACTGGGGAATTATTGATCCGCCTGATATGGTTGAAAATTATATGGATTATTCAAATGATACCTGCATGAATTCTTTTACACAGGGACAAAAAGACAGGATGGTGTCGTTTTTGAATACTGATCGGGTAAGCTTGCTTAGTTCAAATGGATGCGGTAATTTTAATTGTTGTGATACAATTTTATGTAATCCCGGCACTTCATGCGATTCAATTACTTGTACTTGTACTTGTGATTCAATTAGCTCTGTGAATGATTTATTTTATGAGCTAAATTCAAAAATTCATATATATCCTGTCCCGTCATCTGGAAAAGTTAATATGATGATCAATTCAGCAATAAAAGACTTTTATATTGAAATCACGAATATTTTCGGACAACCTGTCGGGAGTATTAGCTGTAAAAATAATCTACAAAGAACTTTTTCATTCGATTTAAATAATATGCCTGCCGGTCTATATTTTGTTAAGATCAATAGTATGAACGGTTCAATAGTGAAGAAATTTCTGTTGGAGTGAAATTTTTTTCATTTCTTCAGGAGGTAGTTTAGGAACTATTTCTTTATGAACCGGAAGCATTGCTTTATAAAGGTTTTTATACACACTTAAATCCTTAAAACTCTGAATCGTGATGTGCCGTCAGGTGGAAACACCTGACAGTACACAAAATTTTTATTCTCAATTTTCTAAAACTATTTTCCAATCCCTGCCCCGTAGCGAAGTATGAGCGTGTCGGGGTCAACTTTCCAACACTAATTTTAAATCACAACTTTCCAATACCAATTTCAAATCTCCATTCTCCATTCCACAACACCCCAAAATAAAATTTAATCCCCTATACCTCTATACCCTTATTCCCATATTTCCTTTTATCTTTGCATGAATGAAACCCGCATGTTTTTTTTAAAGCAAACGATGATAAAATAATGTCATTCAATTTGAATTAATCATATCAATCGTAAATAAATGCGGGTTCATGAAACCCAAAGGATTCACGAACACCATTAAAATCAATTATGAGAGTGAGTAATACCGTTGAAAATAAATTATTATATGAGTAAAAAGTATAAACTTTTTCTTCTATCCTCTTTAAGTGGTGTATTACTAGCCCTTGCCTGGCCCGCAATAGGTGGTATCGCCCCCCTGTTGTTAGTTGGGCTGGTCCCACTGCTGTTTGTTGAAGAATACGTTTACCGGAATAACGAAGGGAACTTCTTTGGTTATTCTTTTCTATGCTTTTTAATTTGGAATTCACTCTCTCTCTGGTGGATGTATTGTGTGTCAGAGGGGCTACCAACTAAAATACTTGTGGTGTGCGCTGCTGTATTGCTCAACTCCACATTGATGACGATCGTATTTTACCTGTTTCACTTCACTAAAAGGAAAATTGGAGGAAAAGAAGGGTATATAGGTTTGATCATCTATTGGCTGGCATTTGAATATTTTCACCTCAACTGGGAGCTTACATGGCCCTGGATGACATTGGGAAATGGTTTCGCCAATTATATCAGATGGACCCAGTGGTATGAATATACCGGGGTTGCCGGTGGATCATTGTGGATAATGATTACAAATGTCATTTTCTTTTTGCTGTTAAAAAATGGGCTGACCCTAAAAAAGTCAATAAGGGAAAACAGATCTTTAATAAGCGTATTGTCTTGCATTATTGTAATTCCAATGCTCATATCATGGATCATATATGAAAACTATGAAGAGAAATACAATCCCGTTGAAATTGTTGTAGTACAGCCCAACATTGACCCCTACAGTGAAAAATACTACGGCTTATCCTATAAAGAGCAATTGGAGAGATTGCTGAAACTGGCTGAGTCAAAAACCGGCTCAACCACCACTTATATCGTAGCCCCTGAAACCGCATTAACTGAAAGCATTTGGGAAAACCGGCTGGAAAGCACTTACAGTATAAATGCTATCCGGGTTTTTATAAAAGAATACCCCTCTTTGAAATTTGTTACAGGAGTGTCATCCTACCGGTTTTTTGAGCCGGGAGAGGAATTGTCGGAAACAGCCAGGAAGTTTGGTGACAGTAAAGGATGGTATGATGCCTACAATACTGCTATGCAGATTGATAGTTCAGGAAACGTCCAGATCTACCATAAATCGAAATTAGTACAGGGCGTTGAATTCATGCCCTTTGCTACAATCTTAAAGCCCCTGGAAAAGTACGCTTTGGATTTCGGAGGAACAACAGGTAGTTTATGTAAACAGGAGGAGCCAGGTGTTTTTCTTTCACCTGATTGTCCAATAAAAATTGCCCCAGTGATATGCTACGAATCTGTTTATGGCGAATATGTGAGCGGTTACATAAAGAAAGGGGCTGATCTTATATTTGTGGTAACCAATGACGGCTGGTGGGATGATACCCCGGGATACAAACAGCATTTTGCTTATGCCCGGTTAAGGGCAATTGAAATGCGAAGGAGCATAGCCCGGGCGGCAAATACCGGTATTTCCGGTTTTATCAATCAAAAAGGCGAAGTGCTTCAGCATACGGGATGGTGGAAACCGGCAGTCATTAAAGAAACATTAAATGCTAATTCGGAATTGACATTTTACGCCAGGTTTGGTGATTATATAGGGAGGATTGCATCATTTATGGGAATATTTTTGTTTATGTATGCTATAGTACTATGGTTGAAAAAACGCAAAACAAGTTATCCGGAGGAGATATAGTGCTTTTATTTTAGCCCCAGTGTCATTTCAAGTATAAATTGTCGGGTGGAAACACCCGACAGTTAAATAGCTATAAAGTTAACAGAACACTAGTAATTAATTATATTAAATTAATTTGTAAAATTTATGTTCTATTAACAAACCCTTATCGCTTCAAATTTGAATCCTTGCCTAGCGAAATGTTCCAAAAATAACGGCAACGCGTAATTCAGATTTTCTTTTACTTTAATACTATCATGAAAAACCACAATAGATCCCTTTTTGGTGTATGTTATCACATTTTTAAGGCATTTTTCCTTTGTAATATTTTTATGAAAATCACAGCTTAAAACATCCCACATAATAATTGAATATTGTTTCTTGATCATTGAATATTGGGAGGGTGTTAACTTACCGTAAGGAGGACGAAATAATTTTGAGTTAACCAGGGCGGCACACGTCTCAACATCCTTTAAATATTTATCTTTTTTGGTCTTCCACCCGTTTAAATGGCTGAAGGTATGATTCCCGGCTGCATGCCCTTGTGCAATTATTTGTTCAAAAATTTTACGGTGTTTTTCAACATTTTCCCCGTTACAGAAGAAAGTGGCTTTTGCATCAAATTTTTTCAAAGTCTCTAAAACCCATAATGTAACTTCAGGATCAGGACCGTCATCGAAGGTTAAATATATGATCTTATCTTCAGTTGGAATGTTCCAGATTAAATTTCCGTATAATTTTCTTATTAATTGTGTTGGACGTACGAAACCCCCATATACAAAAGTATACAAAGAGCTATGAAAAAAGCATGGGGATTCACCCGGTTTTCCAGACACTAACATTATGTTAAATAGAAATAATAAATTGTTTAAAATTAATTAATTATGAGCTATTTTCAGAGTAAATACTTATATGCTCATACAGTTTCATAGACAATTGGTCTTAAATGCGTTTGCCCTGTTTTCACCCTGCTCCCCCTATTTCCTTATTTCCCCTATACCCTTATATCCTTTTATCCCTTTTTTATTTTTAATTTCGCAGCATGTAACAGACAACTTACCACTAAAAAAAACTATTTAAACATAGATTTAGTAAATTGACTAAAAAGATAAATTTTAAAATGAATTTCACTAAAACATTGAACTTCCAATACTGTAAAACATGCTAAGAACACACACTTGCGGGGAGCTTCGAAAAAGCAGCGTCAACGAAAAAGCCACACTTTGCGGCTGGGTGCAAAAGAACCGCGATCTCGGAGGCATGACCTTCATTGATCTGAGAGACAGGTACGGTATCACCCAACTCGTTTTTAATATGGAAACCAATCCCGGCTTATGTGAGAAAGCACGTGAACTGGGCAGGGAATATGTGATCTCTGTTGACGGGAAGGTGATTGAAAGGAGCAATAAAAATCCCAATATGCCAACAGGGGATATAGAAATTGAAGTTGACAAATTAGCTGTTTTGAGCGCATCCAGGGTACCGCCATTTACTATTGAAGAAGAGACCGATGGGGGCGATGACCTGCGTATGAAATACCGTTACCTTGATTTAAGGAGGCCGCCTCTTAAAAGGAATATTGAATTGCGGCACAAGGCATTGCAGGAGACCAGGAAATATTTTGATGAGCAAGGATTTTTGGAAATAGAAACTCCTTTTTTGATCAAGTCAACACCTGAAGGTGCCCGCGATTTTGTTGTGCCGTCAAGGATGAATCAAGGCGAATTTTATGCTTTACCACAATCACCACAAACATTCAAGCAATTATTGATGATCGCCGGGTTTGATAAATATTTCCAGGTAGTTAGATGCTTCAGGGACGAAGACCTCAGGGCTGACCGCCAACCGGAATTCACCCAGATTGATTGCGAAATGTCTTTTGTTACCCAGGAAGATGTGTTCAATATATTTGAAGGAATGGTACGACATCTGTTCCAATCGGTTAAGGGAATAAACCTTGATGAGTTCCAAAGAATTTTATATAATGATGCAATGAAATATTACGGGACTGATAAGCCCGATATACGTTTTGAGATAAAAATCGCAGAACTTAATGATGTTGTTAAGGGCAAAGGGTTTAACGTTTTCGATAAGGCAGAATTGGTGGCAGGCATCTGTGCCGGGGGCTGTGCAGGATATTCCCGCAAGCAACTCGACCAAATAACCGATTTTGTTAAAAAGCCCCAAATAGGCGCTACAGGGCTTATATATGCCAGGTACGATGAAGATGGTATTTTCAAATCTTCAGTAGATAAATTCTATTCCCGGGATGATCTGAAAAAATGGGCAGATGCCTTTTCAGCTAAAAAAGGCGATCTGATCCTGGTCATTGCAGGTGAAAAAAACAAAACACAAAAAGCATTGTCCGCACTACGGTTAGAGATGGGAGACCGCCTTGGTTTAAGAGATAACAACAAATTTGCCCCGGTCTGGGTAACTGATTTTCCTCTTTTGGAATGGAATGAGGAAGCACAAAGATGGTATGCCATGCATCACCCGTTCACTTCACCCAGAGAAGAAGATATTCCTTTATTATCAGACCCTCAGGGTTTTAAAAACCCTGAGGGTATTGGTGTAGCTACTGAGGGTTTCGGTGCTATCAGGGCAAATGCTTATGATATGGTGATCAACGGCATTGAATTAGGCGGTGGCTCGATAAGGATACATAATAAGGAACTTCAAAAAAAGATGTTCAAATGCCTCGGATTTACTGAGGAACAAGCACAAGAACAATTCGGTTTTTTAATGAATGCCTTTGAATACGGAGCTCCTCCTCACGGGGGTATTGCCTTTGGATTTGACAGGATCATTGCTTTACTCGGTGGCTCTGAGTCAATACGGGATTTTATTGCCTTTCCAAAAAATAATACCGGAAGAGACGTGATGCTGGATTCGCCTTCAAAAATTACAGAAGAGCAATTAAAGGAATTGGGGATCAGGTTGGATATGAAAGAATGAACATGGAAGAGGAATAAAGGTATATGGGTATAGAGCAATGTTATTAAGTTATGGAATTATAATGCAGAATGTAAAATGGATAATGCCTGCCCCGTAGGGAGGAACGACCGTGCTGGGGTCAAATTTAAAATACTATGAGAGAAGAACTAATTGAACGGTTTTTGAAATTTACCGTTTTTATTTACAAAAAAAGAATGAATGATATAAGTTTGCATATAACTTTACATTTTCCTGCCTTAACTGGTGGTCACCCGGAAGAGTGACATTTAACATTTGACATCATCAATCCGATAGCTATCGGATTGACATTAAAAAGATGCAGTATTGCATTTTTACACACTAACTAATTAACAAAAAATAACGTCTTAATGCAAAAAGATAAAATTATAGTTATAGGCTCTTCCGGGCAGATCGGGACAGAGTTAGTAGTAGGATTACGTGAAATTTATGGTAGCGGAAATGTCATTGCTTCGGACATAAAAACCCCCGGATATGAAGTTATGGAAGGCGGCCCCTTCGAGTTTTTGGATGTTCTTGAAAGCGCCCGGTTGGCAGAGGTTATTAAAAAGTATCACATTACACAAGTATACTTACTTGCAGCGCTTTTATCGGCAACAGCCGAACAAAATCCGTCATTTGCATGGAAACTTAATATGTCCGGGCTTTTTAACGTTTTAGAACTGGCGAAAATAAAGGTAATTTCCAAAGTATTCTGGCCAAGCTCAATCGCTGTCTTTGGACCTAATACCCCAAAAGATAACACTCCGCAATATACAATTACAGAACCTGACACAGTTTATGGAATAAGCAAATTAGCAGGCGAACGGTGGTGTGAATACTTTCATGAAAAATATGATGTTGATGTAAGAGGCATTAGATATCCCGGCTTGATCGGGTATAAGTCTTCCCCTGGAGGAGGAACTACCGATTATGCCGTGCATATTTTTCATGAAGCCATTAATAAAGGGTCATTTAAGTGCTTCTTAAGCGAAAACACAACCCTGCCTATGATGTACATGCCTGATGCTATTAAGGCAACTATTGATCTGATGGAAACACAAACAAAAAACATTACTATCAGGTCGGGCTATAATATTCATGCTATGAGCTTTTCTCCAAAAGAATTGGCAATTGAAATAACAAAACATGTCCCGGGATTTAAATGTTCGTACGAACCGGATATAAGACAAAAATTCGCAGATAGCTGGCCAAGAAGCATTAATGATGAATATGCCAGGAAAGACTGGGGATGGCAATCAGGGTATGATCTAAAACGAATGACAGAAGATATGTTTAACAATCTGAGGCGATAACCTCTGTTTTTAACCTAAATTTTTTTTATTTGGAAAATTTGTAACCTAATTACATTTATTTCGTATAACTAAAAAGAGAACCTGGAAAGTATATTTATCCAAATGAAGATATGTCAAAAGATCTTATGCTTTTATCGATATATATAACTAATTTGTCTAAATATTATAACCAAAACATAATATAAAACGTTTAAGAAATACTTTTACTTCTTGAAGAATGAAAAGATGAAAAAATTAATTCACATATTATTATTCATTTCAATCATATCTTACAGCCCTGTAAAAGCAGGAATAGCTCAACAGTTTGAATTATATAATAATGATACCATCAACAGGATTGATGTTAATAATTTGAAACAAGGTTATTGGATATGCTTTGGTAAAGATAATGAATTATCCGGATACACCGCTGATCAAAAAATTGAAGAGGGAAATTATGTTGATAACAGAAAAACAGGTATTTGGAAAAAATATTATTCAAATAACAACTTGCAAAATGAAATAACATATATAAACAGCCGCCCGAATGGATATGCCAAAATTTATTACCAAAACGGCAACATAAAAGAAGAAGGATTATGGAAGGGTAATAAGTGGGTAGGAGAATACAAATTTTATCACGAAAACGGGAACCTTTACCATGAATTTGCTTATAATCCGAAGGGGAAAAGGGAAGGTGTACAAAAGTATTATCATGATAACGGACAAGTTATGATCGAGGGAGAATGGGCAGAGGGTAAAGAAGCCGGGGTGATAAAGGAATACGATGAGAGTGGTAAGATTACTTCTGAAAAATTCTTTAGCGAGGGAACATTAGACCCTGCATCCACCATTATTTATGAGAAAGAAGAAAAGCCGGAAGAAAAGCCAAAAGAAGTAAAAAGCAGGGTAATAGTTGAAATAGACGATAAACCCCGCAATCTTGAACCTTTTAATGGGAATGGTGAACATAAATTATACAACAGGAACAGACAGATTTCAAAAGACGGATTCTTTAAAAATAACAGACTGGTTGATGGGAAATGGTACAAATATAGCAAAGACGGCATTTTACTGCGTATTGAAGTTTATAAAAATGGAGCTTATGCTGGAGACGCTCCTATAGAAGAACAATAACCCATCCTTTTTTTAAGCAAACTTTTTAGATGATTAAGTTATTAAGCGTGTTCATGTGTTCATGTGTTCATGTTTTTTTTATTTTTCAGAACATGCGAAACGTAAAGGTCTTATATTTGCACTTTGTAAAGAACATAATTTTATAATCCGATAGCTATGGGATTGATTTAAAATAGCCACTAAAGCTCAAAAGCACAAAATCCCACTAAATTTTTTTTGTGGATTTTAGTGTTTTAGTGTTTTTGTGGCAAAAAAATATTGTAAACCAGAGCTGATCCAGACAATAATGTCGGGAAAATTTCGATACAATAAATTACAAATGAAGAATCAATTATTCGTTTATAATACATTATCCCGGAAAAAAGAGCTTTTTGAACCTTTAAATCCACCCCATGCCGGCATGTATGTCTGCGGTCCTACTGTTTATGGTGATGCCCACCTAGGACATGCCCGCGCAGCAATAGTCTTTGATCTGATTTTTCGATATCTCACTCATCTGGGTTACAATGTTAGGTATGTGCGAAATATAACTGATGTTGGTCATTTGGAAAATGATTCTGATGAAGGAGAAGACAAAATTGCCAAAAAAGCAAGATTGGAACGGTTAGAGCCAATGGAAGTTGTGCAACGGTACACTAATCGCTACCATGACAATTTGAACCAGCTTAATACAAAGCACCCAAGTATAGAACCAAGAGCTTCAGGGCATATTATTGAACAAATTTCTATGATAAAAAGGATCATGGATAACGGCTTTGCTTATGAGGTGAATGGATCGGTTTATTTTGATGTTGTTAAATATAGCAAATCTCATCACTATGGAAAACTTTCGGGAAGAGTTTTGGATGATTTGATCTCGAATACCCGGGAGCTTGACAAACAGAGCGAGAAGAAGAACAATGTTGATTTTGCTCTATGGAAAAAAGCTCTTCCAGAACATATTATGAAATGGCCTTCTCCATGGAGTGACGGTTTCCCTGGTTGGCACGTGGAATGTTCTACCATGGGAGCTAAATATCTCGGAGAGTATTTTGATATTCATGGAGGGGGAATAGACCTGCTGTTTCCTCATCATGAATGTGAAATTGCTCAATCACAGGCAGCTAACAATACAGATCCCGTAAAATACTGGTTGCATAATAATCTGATAACTATTGACGGACAAAAGATGAGTAAATCCCTTAATAACTTCATAACCTTATATGATATTTTTTCTGGTGATCACAAGTTATTAAGGCGGGCTTATAGCCCGATGACAGTCCGTTTTTTTATTTTGCAGGCACATTACCGGGGAACATTGGATTTTTCCAATGAAGCTCTGCAAGCTTCGGGGAAAGGGCTAAAAAAACTGATGGCAGCTATAACCACAGCAGGCAAATTAAAGCCAGGCAAAAACTCAACATCAAACATTAATGAGCTTGAGCAAAAATGTTATCAGGCACTGAATGACGACTTTAACAGCCCTGTTCTTGTTTCCCATCTTTTTGAAGGAGTCAGGATAGTCAATTCAGTTTATTCAGGAGAAGAGACTATTACCAAAAACGACCTTGAGCTTCTCAGGAAGGTTTTTGCCGGTTTCGTTTATGATATATTGGGATTATCCTCCAAAGGCGGATCCCCCGACTTCTCTGGGCGAGGCGCTTTAGGCGGAAAAGAAGAAGAAACATCTCCGGAAGACAACAACCTTATTGCCGGACTTATAGACCTTATCCTTTCAGCACGCCAACGAGCCAGGAAAAACAAAGATTTTGAAACATCAGACAAAATCCGTGAAGGATTGACAAAGCTCAATATTATTACTAAAGACGAAAAAGACGGAACTACATGGAGTTCTGAGGGATCTCCCTAATAATCAAACTACCAGAACTGTAACCATAAATAATAATTAAATGCCAGGTAAAACCTCATGCTTGGGTGCCTTTCGTAATTACTCGTTATACAGTTATATCCTAATTATTTTTATCATCTCCTGTGCTGAACCCGGGGAAAAAGAAAAAGCAGAAGAACTGCCTGGCAGGATACAGCCCTCAATATCAACCCCTGATTTTAATGCTGATTCTGCTTATTTTTTTATTGAAAAACAAGTTGAGTTTGGACCAAGAGTAATTGGGACAAAAGCACATGACAGTTGCGCAGAATATTTAATTAATAAGCTAAGATCATATAACTTAAACGTTATCGTTCAGAAAGGGGAAGTGACTGCTTATAACGGAACAATTTTTAATATAAAAAATATTATAGCACGATTCAACCTTCAAACAAATAACAGGATACTGCTTTGTGCTCATTGGGATACACGTCCTTATGCCGATCAGGATATGGTGAAGCGAAATGAACCCTTTGACGGGGCAAATGACGGGGGAAGCGGGGTAGGAGTGTTGCTTGAAATAGCAAGACAAATAAGTCGTACAAATTCCTGTATAGGTGTTGATATAATATTTTTTGACGCAGAAGACTATGGCGATTCAAAAGTAAATAACTCATTTTGTCTCGGTTCGCAATACTGGGCTAAGAATCAGCCAATTCCTAATTACTATCCCAAATACGGGATATTATTGGATATGGTGGGATCTGAGAGTGCGACATTTTCAATGGAGGGATATTCGAGAAAATTTGCTTTTTCTGTTGTAAAAAAAATATGGGATACTGCAGCCAAACTGGGTTATTCAGATTATTTCATTTATAAAAAAACCGGCTCTATGACTGACGACCACTATTATATTAACACAATGGCGAATATTCCATGCGTTAATATTCTTCATCACGATCCATCTACAAGAACCGGCTTTGGCACATATTGGCATACACATGATGACAATATGGAAATAATTGATAAAAGCACCCTTAAAGCTGTTGGTCAGACGTTGTTGGAGATTGTTTATAAAGAAAAATAATAATTACTACAATTTATCATTAAATCATACTGATAATTCGCAGATGACAACTGATAAAGCACATACGAAGAAACTCTTTCTCTTAGATGCAATGGCTTTAATATACAGGGCTTACTATGCTTTTATTAGAAACCCGATGTACAACTCGAATGGGCTAAATACGTCAGCAATTTATGGTTTCATAAATACCCTTCTCGATGTTCTTAAGAATGAAGAACCCACTCATATAGCGGTGGTTTTTGATACGATGGCTCCTACGTTCCGGAAGGTAAAATTTGTTGAATATAAAGCTACCAGGGATGCAACTCCCGAAGACATAGTACTTTCCTTACCTTATATAAAGCAACTGATCGAAGCATTTAACATCCCAGTATTATATGTTGACGGCTATGAAGCTGATGATGTGATCGGAACACTGGCAAAGCAAGCCGAAAAAAATGGCTTTACTACTTATATGATGACTCCCGACAAAGATTTCAGCCAATTGGTATCTGAAAATATATTTATTTATAAACCCGCCCATATGGGCAACAAAGCTGAAGTGTTGGGAATAGCCGAGGTTTGCAAAAGATTTGAGGTAGAGAGTCCTGAGAAGGTAATTGATATCCTCGGATTATGGGGTGACTCAAGTGATAATATTCCCGGAGTACCCGGTGTAGGAGAAAAGACCGCTAAAAAATTGATAGGGGAGTTTGGAAGTGTCGAAAATGTACTTCAAAATACTGATAAGCTTAAAGGCAAGCTAAAAGAAAATATTGAAGAAAATACGGAAAAGGCGATCATATCAAAAAGCTTAGCAACGATAATTCTTGATGTTCCCATTGAATTTGATGAAGAGGATCTGAAAATCAAAGAGCTGGAAAGAGAGGCAATGAAATCGCTATTAGCCGAATTGGAATTCAAAGCGTTGGCTAACAGGATTCTGGGGGAAGCAATATTTGAGAATATTAACACAGTAAAACATTCTTATCATTTAGTTGATACACCTAAAAAAAGAGAAGAACTTATTAAAAAACTCAGCAGGCAAAAATCCTTTTGCTTTGATACGGAAACCACCAGTCTGAATATTCACGATGCCGAATTGGTAGGTATTTCATTTAGTTTCAAACCTCACGAGGCATATTTTGTCCCTTTCCCGGATAAACAGAATAATAAAGAAGCTGTTGCTGAAGAGAATAGTCAATTTGACCTGTTTCCAAATTCTGATAGTAAAGAAAAATCCGGGTTAAGTGATGAAGCGGTAATGATCGCACAAGAATTCAAGTCTGTATTTAATAATCCCGGGATAGAGAAGACAGGACAAAATTTAAAGTATGATATTTCTGTTTTAATGCGCTATGATATTAAAATTAAAGGCAATCTGTTCGACACCATGCTTGCCCATTATCTCATCGAACCAGACAGGGAGCACAATATGGATTTCCTGGCAAAAACTTTTTTAAAATACTCACCCGTCACTATCGAAACATTAATTGGGAAAAAGGGAAAAGATCAAAAAAGTATGCGGACTGTTCCCCTTGAACAATTGGTTGATTATGCCTGTGAAGATGCCGATATTACATTGCAGTTAAAAGAGGTTTTTGAACCCTTGCTTGAACAAAGCAATGCCCGTAGTGTTTTTGATGAAATAGAAATTCCGCTGATACCTGTACTGGCATCAATGGAAGCCGAGGGCGCTAAATTAAACCCGGATGCACTGAAAGAGCTTTCCGGGAAATTAGAGCCAGATATAATGTCGTCACAAAAGAAAATCTATGAATATGCCGGTGTTGAATTTAATATTGATTCTCCAAGGCAGGTGGGGGAAATTCTTTTTGACAGGTTAAAGATCATTGATAAGCCAAAAAAAACTAAAACCGGGCAGTATGCAACAGGTGAAGATATTTTGATTAAATTGTCAGGTAAACATCCTGTTATTGAAACAATTTTAGAGTACAGAGAGCTTCAGAAGCTTAAAAATACCTATATTGAGCCGTTACCGGATATGATAAACACGCAAACAGGAAGAATACACACACAATATAATCAGATAGTTACCAGAACGGGAAGACTAAGTTCAGATAAGCCAAACTTGCAAAACATACCAATCAGAACAGAAAGGGGCAGGGAAGTGCGAAAGGCATTTGTTCCGGAAGATGAAGATTATATTCTGTTATCTGCCGATTATTCTCAAATTGAGCTTCGGATAATTGCCGCGCTGAGCAAAGATCAGGGAATGATAAATGCTTTTATTCAAGGTAAGGATATTCATGCCGCTACTGCGTCTAAGGTATATAATGTCTCAATTGATGAAATTACCGGTGAAATGCGGAGAAATGCCAAAATGGTAAATTTTGGCATTATCTATGGTATATCTGCATTCGGTTTATCACAAAGATTAAACATCCCCAGAAAAGAAGCAGAGAACATTATTGAACAATATTTTAATAAATATCCAAAGATTAAGGAATATATGGAAAAAACCATAGAATTCGCCAGGGAACACGGGTATGTCGAAACTATTAAAGGGAGAAGGAGATATTTAAGGAATATTAATGATAACAATGCAATGGTAAGAGGAGGCGAAGAGAGAAATGCAATTAACGCACCTATACAGGGAACGGCAGCAGACATGATCAAAATTGCCATGATCAATATTTACAATAAACTATTGGAGAAAAAACTAAAAACCAAAATGATCATGCAGGTTCATGATGAATTGGTTTTTGATGTTTTTAAAAGTGAGTTGAATATTGTAAAGACAATTGTTGAAGAGGAAATGAAAAATGCTATTACCATGTCAGTCCCAATAGTAGTAGAAATAAAGACAGGATCAAACTGGCAGGAAGCACATTAAAAATTAATGAAAATGAAACTTTTTCTAATTGAAACCGTTTAAAGTGTAATTATATTTTTATATTTGCACATTATTTTATTTATTTGTTGTTTTTAAATTTATTTTCTTATGATTACAAATACATATAAAACAGAAATCCGATCAATTTTTTCCCATGCTTCTCTGACACTGCGTATAAGTGTAGTTGCCGGGTTAATTGCTGTATTCTCTTCTTGCGGGTCTGACCAAGACGAACAAAAAATTGATGACAAGCTGATTACGTCAGATGAAGAATTTACAGCTGGTGAGATAAGAGTAAAAAAAGTGGGAAAGGTCTTCTATTCCATCCCGTCACCCATCGAAATGACATCTCTTATCAAAAAAGCAGGTGGAACTTATGATAAAGATATCTTGAATTCTGCGGGAAATGTATCAAATTATATTACAAATAAAAGCATGGCATTAAATTTGGGCATATATGGTGCTGATTTAAGTTACTCAAGCATATATGATCAAACCCAGGAAACAATGCTTTATTTTTCAGCTGCCAAGAAGCTGGCAGATGGTCTTGGAATATCAAGTGCTTTCGGGAAATCAATATGGGAACGTGTTGAAAACAATCTTAGTAACAGGGATTCATTAGTTCAAATAATATCAGATTCCTATTGGGAAACGGACGCTTATTTAAAAGAAAACAGAAGATCAAATACTTCTGCATTAGTAATTACGGGAGGATGGATCGAAGGGTTATATATTGGCACTAAATTGGCAACCAGCGCAACCAATAATCAAGAGATTATAAGCAGAATAGGCGAACAAAAACTGACTTTAAATAATTTAATTGCTATGTTAGAAACTTACGATGATGAAGGTGTTGCGGATATTCTCGAGGAATTACTTGAAGTACAGCAGGTTTTCGATGGAGTAGAGTTATCTTATACTAGGAAGGAACCTGATACAAATCCGGAAACCAAAGTAACAACATTATTTACTACAAGTAAAATATCAATTAGTGAAGAACAACTGGATAGCATATCTGTCAAAATTAAAAAAATCAGAGATAACATTATTAAATAAAGCTCCTGCAATATCCCCGATTCCATCAATACAAACGGGACAGGCATAATAGATTTAATTATGAAGCATAAAATATTTAGATTAATAGTGTTGATTTTAGCCATTAATATGCCTCTTTTGGGCTATTCTCAATGTAAAGGATTTGCAAAAAGACAATGCATGCCGGACTTAAAGCCCTTTATTCATAATGGACAGTTAAACAGCACGACTTTAATGGAAGGAGAATCGGCTGAATTGATAATGACGTTTCATGCTGGACAGGAGTATAGGGTTTTGATCTGCTCACAAGAAACCTTAGGTAAGGTAGAATTTCAATTGATGGATACCGACCGCAATGTAGTTTTCGACAGCAAAAAACAAAAAACTACCAACTATTGGGATTTTGATATAAATGCCACACAGCGATTCATCATTTTAGTTTCTGCTTCAAAAAGCAGTGAACATTCAAACGCCAAGCTTACGGGAACTTTGGTCCAAAGCGGATGCGTTGCCCTTCTTGTCGGATTTAAGGATTAATCACTTTATTATTTTCCTGGTAAGTATTACCTGCTCTGCTGGTATGTCCAGTTTCATCAAGTAAATCCCTGGATTTTTAATGCCTTTTTTACTGTCGTGGGGAAGTGATTCACATGTGGAGGATATCTTAAATTGGTGGTTACCTGCATTTAACTCTTTGTCAACTATTCTACTTATCTCTCTGCCCAATACATCATAAATTCTTATTATAACATGTTGTCCCGGTTTATTAAGGTTGAATGAAACTACGGAAAAATTCTCAATTGGATTGGGGAATATAGTAAGATTCAAATTTGATGAAAGATAATTATCTATTCCAACGGCAGAAACAATTGTAAATCTCCAAATAGAGCTCCAATCTGCAGTATCTGTTCCTGTTATTGTTCGGGCTTTCCAATAATAGGTTGTTTCGAAATCCAAACCGGTGAGTTGGTATTCCGTATCTGGATCAGTATCTGATGACGAGATATATGTGTTTGTACCACTGATTAACGCAGAGGATGAAAATAAAAAGGAAGAATCAATCTCATATTGATAGAGATTTATACCTGCAACTGCATTCCAGTCTATAGTCACATCAACAGGTTGGTTTGTTGAATAATTAGGTGGTGAGACTAATATGGGTATAGGTTGATATGTCCCGTCTATATTTATGTCATCAATATACAGGTTGTTACCCTCATCACTGGTAAATTCAAATTTAAAACTAAAGTCTTGTGTTGAAAAATTAATTATATTAACAGAAAATTCCTGCCAGTCATTAGTATCAGCAGGAATAAAAGCTGTGGTTTGAACTCCATTTGCTCCGGCAAGACTTGAACCATCACTCACCCATTTCAATATCCAAATATTTCCACAATCTTTTGAAGCATAGAATTTTAAAATGTCATCAGTGGAAGGACTTTTTTGAGCATAAGCAACCTTAAAAGTAAGTTGTGCAGATTCCATGACACTGAGATCAATAAAAGGACTAATCACTTCATCAATCTCTCCAGATGTATTTCCAATATAGTTGTTCATTTTCAGGGAGTAGTTTCCCGAATAAGATGCATCATCTGTCAATTCCCATGTGTTTCCATTATCGCTGTTTACTATTACCCAATCGTTTCCGGGTATTGTGAGATTTTCAAAACTTTCAGAATAGGGCATGGGAATTCCCGGGGATGTGAGGACATGGATATAGGACGTTTTGGTTATGCTTGTACCATTACTGCCATTGCTAACTGATAGTTCAACATTATAAATTCCCGGAGTACTGTATTGTACTGTTGGGCTTGAATCAGTAGAACTGCCAGGCGCACCTCCGGGAAATAGCCAATTCCAGCTTATCGGTTCCCCGTTCCAGGTGGCATCTGTATATGTGGTTGATGAACCTGCACATATCGTTGTATTATCGGCATAAAAATCAGCAATAGGGGTGCAGGGAGATGCAACATAACCGTCATTTGTCCCCGTAGCAATCAAATTTGAAGCAGATGTCAGGTTTTGTAATTGGTTGAAGCTTGCTAATGTAGCCTTCATCCTGTCTTTTTGTTCTAAAGTGAACATGTTTTGACAAGCATCATAACTCATGTAATTTTCTATTTGGTCAACCACATCACTGCTATATGGGCTTGGTCCGCTTGTATCGTTATCGCATGTGTTTTGGGCGGTATTACAGCCATAAGTTTCGTGAGATGTAGGAGGTGTATCGCAAATATGATCCCCAGAAGATGAACAATCATCCCCGCATCCATCATCAAATGTATGAGGCAAGCCGAGACAATGTCCTATTTCATGGGTTGGGGTTCTCCCATCATAAACCGCAGTGCCAATTTGTCCCCATGCATCGTGCCTGTTAACAAAACCGTAGTTTTCCCAATTGTATCCGGGATATTGAGCATAACCCAAAATAATTCCGCTGCTACCCCCGTCATCAATAGAATTAACCAACCAGACATTTAGATATTTATTTGTCGGCCATGCATCGGAACCTCCGTCAGATGTGCTTTTTACTGAATTATCAGCTTCATTGGACAATGGAGAGTTTACCCTTACTATTCCTTCTGTGCAATAGCCATTGGGGTCTATTTTGGCTAGCCGGTATTCAATTTCGCAATTAGTGGAATATGGCTTAAATACAGGGCGGGTGTTTGAGGTATCAGCATTCAGCTTTCTGTAATCTTCGTTCATAATCCTTATACCATCTTCTATCTGTTCTTTGGATATATTTCCTGCTCCATTATAATGAATTACATGAACTACTAAGGGAATAACGTGTACGGTGCCCTTTTTGAAGATGTGTTTTTTTACGTTATTATTTATTTTCCGGAAATTCTCTTCAAATTGTTGTTTTAATAAGGGGTTATTTTCAAATTGCCGCTCCATGTACAAATCGGTTCCACACCAATTCGTATATTGAGCAATGGAGTTGCCCACCATGAGGTTAGTAAGAAAGAGAACCGCTAACAAAACGAATTGTTTTCTCATTGATTTGAAATAATAAACTTATTTGTAAATACTTGATCGTTTATTAAAAGCCGGATCAAATAAATTCCGGGATCCTCATCTTGAAAATTTAATATAAACCTCTGATTTCCTGCATCTAATACTTGGTTCTCAGGATCAGAAACTGATAAAACTTCCCTGCCCAGCACATCATAAATTTTAATACTGACATGTTGTGCAGGTTTATCCAGATTGAATGAAATAACTAAAAAGTCTTTAACTGGGTTAGGGTAGATCATAAGATTCAAATTTGATGAAAGATCATTATCTATTTCAACGGCAGGAACAATTGTGAATCTCCAAATAGAGCTCCAATCGGATGTATCTTGACCGGTAATACTTCTTACTCTCCAAAAATATATTGCATTATCCTCTAAGCCGGTTACCTGGTATTCGGTAAGAGTAACTATGTTGCTTTTTAAGACAGGAGATGAAAATGAAAAAGCAGTGTCTGCCTCATATTGATAGAAATCAGCGCCTGCTACGGTATTCCAATCCAGGGTAACGTTAACAGTTTGTCCTGTTGAATAATTTTGGGGTGAGATCAACATAGGTATGGTATTGAAAACCCCGTTTATGGTTATATTATCAATATACAGGTTATTGCCTTCATAGCATATAAATTCAAATTTAAAACGAAAATCCTGTGTTAGGTAGATGGGTATATTATTAGAAAATTCCTGCCAGTCACTAGTATCAGCAGGAATAAACGCTGTGGCTTGAATTCCATTAGGTCCGGCTAAGTTTGAGCCGGCTTTTACCCATATTGTTGTCCATATGTTACCGCAATCAGGCGAGACCCAAAGTTTCAAAACATCATTTGTAGTAGCGCTTTTTTGAGCATAAGCAACTTTAAAGGTAATTTGAGCAGACTCCATCACACTTAAATCAATGGGCGGACTTATTCCTTCGTCTTTCTCATATACCATATTTCCGCTGTAATTATTCATCTTTAATGATCCTCCACTTCCCGAATATGAAGCAAAGGATGTATATTCCCAAGTATTGCCATAATCCCCATTTACGATAGCCCAATCCAACCCGGTAGAAAACGCTTCTGAATAAGGCATGCTTAGAGGTGCCGTTACGGAGATATACGAAGACTTGGTTTCGCTATAACTTCCATCATCATTTGTTACGGTTAATGAAACATCATATATACCCGGTAAATCATAGGTGACAGCAGGATACTTCATGGTTGAAGCGGATGGGGTTCCACCGGGAAATGACCATTCCCAGCTTGTAATTGCATTATATGACCGATCGATGAAATTTACAGGCAAACCAGTACATATATGAGTAATATCAGCAGAAAAAGTAATTGCACTGTTATCTACTCCGGTAACTGTTAAATTATATGCGGTCCAGAGATTATTTCGTTGAGCTATTGAGGAATTTAAACAAGCTCTCATTCTTGATACCTGTCCTTCAGTAAACATTCTCTCACAAATTGAATAGTCCATAAAGTTTTGAACATTATCTAACGAGGTACAAGTTACCTGGTTGGTATCACAGCTCCAATCGTCAACTCCAATAGTATTGGGAGTGTCTGATACACCATCATCCATACTGCAATTGGATGCTAAACCGGGATCATTTGACCACCCCCATGGATGAAGTAAATTGATCCAATGCCCTGTTTCATGAGTTAAAGTACGGTCATCATTTCCGACATGGCTTGCCATAATCATAATGCCATCTTTTGCCGCTGAATTTTGAGCATCAGCAGGTAAAAGAGCATAGGCAGCCGCTCCACCTGCTGCAGCACACACCCAAATATTCAAATATTTGCTTCTTGGCCAGGGGCTTAATTTCGAGTCCGAATCGCCAACATAGGTTTCAGTAGATACAATTCTTTGAATTCCATTTGTAGGGTTTCCCCATGGGTCTATTCGTGCTAACCGGAATTCAATATTTGCATTGCCAATTATTGAGTTGAAAGGAGAAACCACTTCATCAGTATCAGAATTCCATTTTCCAAAATCGTCATTAAGTATTTTCATTGCTTCAAACACTCGAGCATCAGGTATATTCTCATTGCCGTTATTATGAATAATGTGAAAGATAACAGGTATGACATATATTGTACTGGCAGAGTTTAAATTTTTATTGCTGATAAAGTTTTGAGTATGTTCTTCTAATTCTTGCCGGGTTTTTAATATTTCAGGCAAGAGGTGGGGATTCTCATCAATAAGTTTTTGGGTCATCTCAGTAGTACCGCACCTTTTTATATTTTGAGCAATGGACTTGATGTAAAAAAAAATTCCAAAAACACAAACCAAAAAGGATAAAACAATTTTTAATTTATACTTTTTACTCATAAGATAATTTTTTTTCATAGGTATTAGTGTACCCGCCTGATATCATTATAAATAGAATAATGAGCATGTTAAAATACACTTATTTTCATTCTCCTTTGTAATTTTATAAAATCTTGCTGGTTTTATAATTATTATTGGAATTATTGATTTGCTAAGATAGTAGAAAATTTACGTAATTTCAAAAAAAGCGTTTACGTTAATTTGCATTTACAAACCTTCTTGTAAATATTTGATTGTTTATAGAAAACCTGATTAAATAAATTCCAGCTTTTTTATCCTGAAAATTCGTGGCTAACCGGACAGTTTCAGTTTTTAATCCCAATGACTTGGTGTCAACGAAAGTAAGGATTTCCCTGCCTATGATATCATAGATTTTAAATGAGAATTCTTGAGCCGGTTTTTCCAGATTGAATGAAATAACTAAAAAGTCTTCAACTGGGTTAGGGTAGATCATAAGATTCAAATTTGATGAAAGAACATTATCTATTCCAACGGTAGAAACTATTGTAAATTTCCAAATAGAGCTCCAATCAGATGTATCTGTTCCTGTTATTGTTCTGACCTTCCAATAATATATTGTTCCGGAGTCTAAATTGATAATCAGATAATCGCTATCGTAAGTTGTATCGCTAATTAATAGTGTCGAAGAAAATAAAAGAGAAGTATCTATTTCAAATTGATAGTAATCAACACTTGCAATATCATTCCAAACAAGCATAATGTTAATGGGTTGGTTGGTTGAATAATTTGGAGGTGAAATCAATATGGGTATGTTGGAAGTAATTGAGAATTTCCAGGTAGTGCTCCAATCTGCAGTATCAGTTCCTGTTATTGTTCTGACTCGCCAATAATAGGTTGTTTCGAAATCCAAACCTGAGAGTTGATATTCAGTATCCAGACCAGTATTTGATGATGAGAAATATGTGTTTATACCACTAATTAACACAGATGATGAAAATAAAATAGAAGTATCAACTTCATATTGATAGAAATTAATACCTGTAACTGCATTCCAGTCTATAGTGACATCAACCGGTTGGTTAGTTGAATAATCGGGAGGTGACACTAATATGGGTATTGGCTTATATATACCAGATATGTTTATATTATCAATATAAAGATTGTTCCCTTCATCGCAAATAAATTCAAATTTAAAACGAAAATTCTGGGCTTGGAAAGTGGAAATATTAACAGAATGATACTGCCATGCGTTTGTATCTGCCGGAACAAATTCAGCAGATTGAATACCATTAGCTCCCGCTAAAACTGAGCCATCCCTTATCCACTTAAGTGTCCATAAGTTTCCGCAATTATTGCTGGTGTATAGTTTCAAAATATCATCTGAAGAGGAGCTTTTTTGAGCATAAGCAACTTTAAAAGAAATTTGTGCAGATTGCATTACGCTTAGATCAATAGATGGGCTTAGCGCTCCATCAACTTCTCCTTTTAGGTTTCCGCTGTAATTATTTATCTTTAAAGATCCACCATATCCCGAATAAGAAGCACCTGTTGTGTATTCCCATGTGTTGCCTTGGTCATAATTAGTTATTTCCCAATCCAATCCACTGTCAAACTCTTCAGAATAAGGCATGGTTAAAGAGGTCATTACAGTAATGAAGGAAGATTTTGTAACACTAATACTGTCAGAAGCATTTATTACAGTTAATGAAACATTATATACACCGGGAGTGTTATAAGTAATAGTTGGAAGTTTTAGATTTGAAGTAGCAGGAGTTCCACCTGGAAATGACCATTCCCAGCTTGTAATTCCATTATATGACTGATCATAAAAACTTAGGGATGAGCCCACACATATATGAGTAAGATCAACAGAAAAGACGGCAGCATTATTATTAATTCCGGTTGCCGATAAATTAGAAGCAGTCCAGAGATTATTTCGTTGAGCGGTTGTGGAAGTTAAAGAGGCTCTCATTCTTGATACCTGACCTTCTGTAAACATTCTTTCGCATATTGAATAGTCCATATAGTTTTGAACATTATCTAACGAGCTGCAAGTTACCTGGTTGGTATTACAGCTCCAATCGTCAACCCCAATAGTGTTTGGGGTGTCTGATACGCCATCATCCTCGCTGCAATTTGAAGATAAACCGGGATTATTTGACCACCCCCATGGATGAAGTAAATTGATCCAATGCCCTGTTTCATGAGTTAAAGTACGATTACTATTCCCGACATAGCTAGCCATTATCACTATGCCATCTTCATCTGGTGACCAGTTAACAGAGGATGGTAAATAAGTCCAGCCAGCCGCTCCACCGGCTTCAGCACAAACCCATATATTCAAATATTTGCTTCTTGGCCATGGATTTAATTTTGACCCATCATCGCCAATATAGGTTTCGGCAGACACAATTCTTTCTATTCCATTGGTAGCGTTTCCCCATGGGTCTAATTGTGCTAACCGGAATTCAATATTTGCATTGCCAATTATTGAGTTGAAAGGAGAAACCACTTCATCCGTATCAGGATTCCATTTTCTAAAATCGTAATTAAGTATTTTCATAGCGTCAAATACTTTCGCATCGGGTATATTCTCAATACCGTTATCATGAATAATGTGAAATACAACAGGTATAACATATATTGTAGTGGCAGAGTTTAAATTTTTATTGCTAATAAAATTTCTAGTATGTTCTTCTAATTTTTGCCGTGTTTTTAATATCTCAGCCAGGAGATGTGGATTTTTATCAATAAATTTTTGTGTCATCTCTGTAGCACAGCACCTTTTTGTATTTTGAGCAATGGACTTGATGCCTAAAGAAAGTCCAAAAACACAAGCAAAAAAGGAGATAGCAATTTTTATTTCATACTGTTTACGCTGAAAATTGCTCATAATTAATTGATTTTAAACAATTTATAATTTCTATTTAATATAATGTTAGTGTCTGAAAAGTCGAGAACCCCCATGCTATTTTATAGCTCTTTGTCCGCCAGCCGGCGGATTGGGGTTCATAATTATTTATGGAGTTAGTGATTTGCTAAGATAGTAAAATTTTATGAAATTAAAAAAATAAATAATTTATCATTGAATAATTCGGCTTATCAGATGTTGGTTTCCGGTTATCCGTTCAGTCGGTTTTTTGCTGTAAAACTGATAACTGATAACCTGAAAAACTTGAAAACGACAACGGATAAGCTGTAAATTAAAATTTGTCTACTGCTTCTTGCCAACTACCTACTTTTTCTTATATACCCGTCTAAACCATACTGGAAGGATAGCAGCTCCGATAAACAAGTATGGATAAAAGCTGGCTAAACGCCAGATGACAGCTAATCCGGCAGCTAATCCAAAAGGGATAAATTCTTTAAAGAATCCCGAGAACATAAATTCTGCAACACCGCTGCTGCCGGGTGTCGGGCTAATAAGCATAATAATCCACATTACCAATTGCCTGGCATAAATAAGTAAATGATCATAAGCCAAAACAGTAGTAAATGCCAGTATCAGGAAATTGACCACCCAATACCGTGCTGTCCATGAAAAGAAAGTGGCTAAAAAAGCTCTCAGCCAAAAATTAAATGGTTTATTTTTTAATTCCCGTGAAGTGATTATAATATCATCCCCGATCTTTATTGCATGGTATCTCCATTTTTTTAAAAACCTGATCTTGAAAATAGTCAGCAAAATCCACTTAAAGCCCCGTGGGTTAAAGAAGACAGCATAAATAATAATACCTGTTAATGCTAAAATAAAAAAATAACCCGCAACGAATATACCTTTTGTTCCCAATGTAACTCCAAATATTTCGGTTTGAAGCTCAACAGGGAATAGGTTAGTAAGTCCTATTATAAGTAATATTGTTGGCACCATTAAAATGTAAAACAGCTCATCCAAAAAAGCGGTTATCATAACTACTGCCGTGCTTCTTCCCACACTTATTCCCTCCCTGTTTAAAATGTAAAGTGCAATCCCTGATCCGCCAACTATTGATGGAGTTATTGCAGATGCAAACTCCCATAGCATTATTACATCAAAACTCCTGCGCCACGAAATCTGATTGTCTGTCAATATCCGTATTCTATACATGTAAGCAATATCACGGGTAGCCATCATTAAAAGAGCGATAAACATCCAAAAGGTAGAATACCATGTCCAATTGATAGAAGATAAGACTTCCTTATAGGTTAATTTATTATATCCCCCCCCACCTGCAGGCACTTTCACAAATTCTTCTATTTCCTGCAATCCATCTTTATTATGGTCTATCCATTCATAATGCCCTTTATTATTTTTTGCTTCAATAAACGTAGGTTCGGAAAGACTTGATATTAATAAATAAGTAGCAACCCCCAAGCCAATAATGACAGGAATAGCGATCCTTTTGGCAGAAAAAAAACTTAAAATCTCTTTGGCTCTTGCTGGCATTGTACTATATTCTTACTTTTGAATTTTAAAATAACAAAACTAATATAATGAGTTCCAATATCAAAGCCCATACCGCTCTTTTAATAACAAACCTCATTTACGGGGCAAATTATTCTATTGCAAAAGAAGTGATGCCCGAATATATTGAGCCGTTTGGATTTATCCTGCTTCGTGTGATAGGGGCATTATTGCTGTTCTGGTTGTTTCATAAAATGTTTGTTGCCGAAAAAGTTGCAAGCAAGGATCTTCTGAAATTGGCAATTTGTGGAGTGTTCGGTGTAGCCATCAATCAATTGCTTTTTTTTAAGGGATTGAACATTACCACACCTATCAATGCAGCAATTATAATGACATCAAATCCCATCATGGTCTTATTGTTTGCCGCTTTTATGTTAAAAGAAGCAATAACAGGGAAAAAGTTAGCAGGTATTGTCCTGGGATTAACAGGGGCTGTTTTTTTAATAGTATTTGGTAAAGATATGTCATTTACTAACGATCCCTTTGGTCCTAATGGTTTTCTCCAATGCTTTGCATTTGGCTCTGATAACTTAACGGGAAATCTTTTTATACTGATCAATTCAGCATCTTATGGGATCTATTTGGTTTTGGTAAAACCCCTGATGGCTAAATACAGCCCGTTGACAGTAATTAAATGGGTGTTCTTTTTTGGGCTTTTATATGTTTTGCCTTTTGGATATGGAGAATTTACAAAAGTAAACTGGGTAGATATGCCTTTTATTATCTGGATGGCGGTATTGTTTGTAGTTCTCGCTACAACATTTATCGCATATTTATTAAATATCTTTGCACTTAAACAGGTAAGCCCTACGGTTGTCAGTTATTACGTTTATTTACAACCCCTTTTAGCTTCAGCCATTGCCATGTTTTTCGGTAAGGATGAATTGTCGTTGATCAAGATCGTCTCTGTCGTATTTATCTTTATGGGGGTTTATTTGGTTAGTAGCAGCACATCCGCTGTTAAACAACAAAAACCAAATTGACAAGTAAGAAGGAAATACTAGTAAAATCAAATTACTACTTTTACAAAAAAATAAAACATAAGAATATGATAAGATCAATGACCGGCTATGGCAAAGCCGTCCACCAGCTGGCGGATAAAAAGGTTACTGTTGAGATCAGATCACTGAACAGCAAACAGTTGGATTTGAGTGTGCGCTTGCCAGGCATGTATAAGGGAAAGGAACCGGAATTGCGTTCAATAATAGCCAAACAGTTGGAAAGAGGGAAAGTGGATTGTGTAATGTCATTTGAAATAACCGGTGAGGATAACAGGGAGAGAATAAATACACCTGTTGTAAAAGGTTATTTTGATGAGCTTACAGCTCTTTCGGAAGATTTAGCTAAGAAGACCGATGCGTCCGCCAGTTGGCGGACTGCATCGGTCTATGATTATCTGAACATTATAATGAGGATACCCGGTGTTTTAATTGCAAAACATGATGAACCAATCAAAGAAGAATGGAAAAAAATAAAAATTTCAGTTAATAAAGCAATACTGGAATTGATGGATTTTCGCATAAATGAAGGAAAAGCATTGGAACAGGATCTTATAAAGCGGAACTTAGTTATTCAGGATTTGTTAAAGGAGATTGAACCTTATGAATCAAGGAGGATAGATACAATTAAAGCACGTTTACACAAAGACCTTTCCTCCCTTTTAGGAAATATAAAAATTGATGAGAACCGCTTTGAGCAGGAATTGATCTACTATATTGAAAAAATGGACTTCACAGAGGAAAAAGTCCGGCTGAAAACCCATTGTGATTATTTCCTTAAAACGTTAAAAGAACCTGAGGCGAATGGGAAAAAACTGGGTTTCATAGTCCAGGAGATCGGGAGAGAGATAAACACAATCGGGTCAAAGGCAAACGATGCCGATATTCAGAAGATAGTGGTAGAAATGAAGGATGAGCTGGAAAAAGTTAAGGAGCAATTGTTTAATGTGTTATAAAAGGTATGGAGATATAGGGTGGAGGAAATACCTCTTTTTCCTCCGCCAGATGGCGGAGAGATACAAAGGGAGTAATTAGATTGAATATAAAAAATCATATTCTCATAACTTTATAGACAAGCACCAATCTGCATTCATCAACCATGAGAGGCAAAATAATAATTTTCTCTGCCCCTTCAGGGGCGGGCAAAACCACAATTGTTCAACACTTGCTCAAGCAGAACCTGGGCTTGGAGTTTTCGGTATCTGCCTGTAGCAGGGAAAAAAGAAAAAATGAGAAGGACGGTATGGATTATCATTTTTTAAGTTCAGATGAATTCAAAAAGAAGATAGAAAAGAATGAATTTGTTGAATGGGAAGAAGTTTACCCAAACCAGTATTACGGCACATTAAAAACCGAGGTTGAACGTATAACAGGAAAGGGCAATCATGTTGTCTTTGATGTTGATGTAGTGGGCGGATTGAATATCAAGAAGCATTACGGCAAACATGCGCTTTCCATCTTTGTCATGCCTCCTTCAATAGAGCATTTGAAAGAAAGACTAAGCCGAAGGTCAAGTGAAACACCGGAAACCCTCAGGAAAAGAATTGCAAAAGCAAATAAAGAGATAAATGCTGCCGAACAATTTGATGAAATCTTATTGAATTATGATCTGGGAGAAGCATTAGTTAATGCTGAAAAGTTGGTAAGAGGATTTTTAGATAATTGAAAAAGTTGTTACTGTTCGGTGTAAATGAAACCACAGATTTCACCGATATGTTTTCATCTGTGTAATCGGTGAAATCTGTGGTTTCATTAATCAATTTTTTTTTACCCGAGTAACAATAATTTTTATTCACAATCTGAAATCCGCAATGAAAACAGGTCTTTTCTTCGGCTCATTCAATCCCATACATCAGGGACATCTGGATATTGCCAATTATATGGCAGGGTTCACCGGTTTGAACAAGATTTGGTTTATTGTATCTCCTCAAAATCCTTTAAAAGAAAAAAATGTCCTGCTTGACGATCATCACCGGCTGAAAATGGTTTATTTAGCTGTTGAGGATAACAAAAAGATGATGGGGAAAAGCCTTGAAATAACGGCTAATCAAAAAGACGAGATTCCCCGGCATGTTCCAGTAGGGGCGAGACATCGCGTCTATGAATCAATTGAACTGGAACATGCGGACATTGAATTCAACCTTCCTCAACCATCCTATACATTCAATACTCTCAACTATTTAAAAAACAAATACCCCGATGGCGAGTTTGTATTGATAATTGGTTCCGATAACTTGTCGCAATTTCACAAGTGGAAAAATTACAGGCAAATATTGGACAACCATGAACTTTATGTGTATCCGAGACCTGAAAGCGATGGTGGGGGATTGATAGACCATTGCAATGTTAAATTAGTGGATGCTCCTTTAATAAAAATATCTTCCGCTAATATTAGAAAAATGATAAGCCAGGGTAATGATGTGAGTAAAATGCTTCCCGAACCGGTTTGTCATTACATCAAGGAGATGAGGTTTTATAGGAGTGAAAAGGTATAAGGGTATAGGGTAATATAGGTAATAATAGTAGAGACGAGACCCAGCCTCGTCTTTACTTTGTTGAAATCCGGCCTCGTCTCTACATTCCCACACCAAAAACATCTTGTTTAATCAATCACATATTGATGTGCTGTCAGGTGTTTCCACCTGACTGCAAACCGAAACACAACGCAAAATAAAATATAGCCGTGAAAAGGGTATCGGGAATTAAAATGTAGAATTTAGAATGATGAGTTTAGAATGTATAATTCCGATACGTTAAATTATGCATCCACCAACCCCAGAATAGATTCAAACAATATCTTACCATCGGTATTTCCCAATTCTTCATCAGAAGCTCTTTCAGGGTGAGGCATCATGCCAAAGACGTTTTTTCCTTTATTACAGATTCCCGCAATATTCTCCAATGAGCCATTTGGATTGGTATTGCCGGTAATATTGCCATTTGGGTCACAATACCGGAACAGGATCTGCCCGTTATCATTTAATGATCTTAAGGTTGATGCATCGGAATAAAAACGACCTTCAGCATGAGCAATAGGGATTTTAAGCGGCCGGGAAGTGTCAATGGATGATGTAATGAGAGTGTCATTGGTTGCAGCTTTTATATATACATTTTTGCAAATGAATTTTTGGTTATTGTTGTCAAGTAATGCTCCAGGCAATATTCCTGCTTCACACAGTATCTGAAATCCGTTGCAAATACCTAAAATATAACCTCCGTTGTTTGCATGTTCGATCACTTTTTCCATGATGGGAGAAAAACGGGCTATGGCGCCCGACCTCAAATAATCTCCATAAGAAAAACCTCCTGGCAGGACAATGAAATCACAGTTTCTCAGATCGGTATCTTTATGCCAGAGACGCTCAACGTTTTGTTTCATGATCGTTTCGAGAACATATATCATGTCCTCATCGCAGTTGGAGCCGGGAAATATGATAACACCAAAGGTCATGGCTCAAAATTAAGAAATAATAAGGACATAACTTTGTAAATTGATTAAAATAAGAAATTATATGCAAAAAGATAAATTATAAAATAAAATTTTTTTTCATTGAAATTCCTATACGATAAATTAACCCAACACTGTTGAAAACTATCGCCAACTTGTCAGAAGTATGCATATAACTTTGTTTACTTTTGTGTTAATAAAAACCAAAAACATAAAAAAATGAACCATTCTTTATTATTGCAAATAACCGTTGCACAAGATACATTACAAAGTGCACAGGAGATCACGGATGCTCCCGGTGAAAAAATGCTGTCATTATGGGAATTAACCCAGGAAGGGGGGATAATAATGATTATCCTCGCGATATTATCCATTATTGCCGTATATATCTTCGTTGAACGGTTTTTAGCTATAAGAAAAGCAGCTAAGGAAGATGTGAACTTTATGAACAATATACGTGATTTTATACATAATGGGAAAATTGATGCTGCAAAAGCGCTTTGTAAAAGCTATGACAACCCCATTGCAAGAATGATAGAAAAAGGAATAATCCGGATTGGCAAGCCATTAAGAGATATTGGCACGGCAATTGAAAATATCGGACAGTTAGAGATAGATCAATTGGAAAAAAATATAAATACTCTTAAGACAATTGCCGGTGCAGCCCCTATGTTAGGATTTTTAGGCACGGTTATTGGAATGATAAAAGCATTTCACCAAATGTACATAAGCGGCAACAGTATTGAGATCAGCCAACTCTCGGGGGGGATTATGCAGGCAATGGTGACAACGGTAGCAGGTTTAATTGTTGGTATAGTTGCTTTTATAGGATACAACCTGCTTGTTGCAAGGGTTACCCGTATTGTGTTTAAAATGCAAACCAGAACCATGGAATTCATGGACTTGCTGGAGGAACCTGCTAATCAATAAAAAATTGCGGATTGCGGATTTTTGCATTCTACCTGCTGTATCTCCCTCTAAAAACAGGTGGGGAAATAGGTGTTCCATCCCTGTTTTTAGGGGAGGATTAGGGTGGGGGTTACATTATGGACAAACACTGCTAATTAACCAATTTAATAATTTGCGAATTAACTAATCAACCAATGGCATTAAAAATTAGAAATGAGACCAGCAGTGAATTTGGAATGGCGTCAATGACCGACATTGTGTTCCTGTTGTTGATATTTTTCGTGATCACTTCAACATTGGTCAGTCCCAATGCTTTAAAAGTTTTATTGCCGAGCAGTTCCAGTAAAACAACCGGGAAACAAACAGTATCAGTGACAATAAAACCGGATTTAACCTATTATATCAACGCAAAGCAAGTGGAATCTGAATTTATTGAAGCAAATCTGCGAAAATTATTATCAGGTGAAACGAAACCTGGAATAATTTTACACGTAGAAAAGAGTGTGCCGGTAGAATATGCTGTTAAAATAATGGATATTGCCAATAGAAATAAGTATCTTTTGGTTTTAGCTACCAGGGCAAGAGATTAGGTGAAGTATTGACAGATGTAAGAACTTAACTTTGTAAATTGATTAAAAAAGCAATATTAACAAGTAGCGGAAATACCTATCAGTAAAGGGAAATTTTTTATAATTCCAATACAATCACCATGAATATGCTAAAAGACAAGAATAAAAGAAATGGTATCATCACAACTGTATTGGTTCATGTGCTGGTGTTGGTAATTTTTATATTCACCGGATTAACTATTCCTGTTCCATTGCCCGAACAAGGTATTGTTATTGACTTTGGAACGAGCGAGGAGGGATCAGGTGATGTTCAGCCGGATGAAGTTACCACAACAGAAGCTACCGAAAACCCTGATGAAAGCGTTATTGAGAGTTCAATAAAACCCACCGGAGAAGAAGAAGAAATTATAACACAAAATACTGAGGAAGCGCCTGCTGTAAACAATGAGTCTTCCGGTAATATTGAGAACGAAGCTGATGATAAAGAGCCGGATCCGGTAGTGGACCCAGCCGCATTATATACAGGCAAAACCTCTAAGACAAATGCAGGAAGTGAAGGAGAGACAGGTGAAAGCGGTGACCAGGGAAAAATTGACGGAACACCGGGATCAAAAAATTATAACCAGCCTGGTGGCAGTGGAAAAGGTTTTTATTTATCAGGACGGGAGATCGTTTTTAAACCAGTGATAAAGGAAAGCACACAAGAAACCGGAAAGGTTGTAGTCAGCATTTGGGTTGACAGGTATGGAAAAGTTACCAGGGCTGCATCCGGAGCAAAAGGATCAACAACCTCGGATTCTCACCTATACAAGATAGCTCAGGAAGCTGCTCTAAAAGCAAAGTTTTCAGCCGACCCCGATGCCCCTGAAATACAAAAAGGAACAATTGTTTTTGAATTTAAAGTTAGAGAGTAAATTAACCAGTGAGTCCACTCTAATAAGTCATTTTTTGACCACAGATTACACAGATTTACTCATACCGCTCTGGCATGTGCTCGAAAAATCCCTCGTTAATGCTTCGCATTTCATTAATAAATTTGTAAACTCATTCAGTTTTGGTATAATTTTATATATTTGAGTTTTTGAAGGATAAATAAATGAATTACCTCCAGACCCTTGATTACCTGTACCGTAAGCTCCCCATGTATCAGCGTATAGGCAAAGCCGCCTATAAATTCGATCTGAAAAACACAATTGCTATTTGCAAACTGCTTGATGATCCCCAAAACAAGTTTATATCCATTCACATTGCCGGAACCAACGGTAAAGGATCAGTAGCACATATGCTTTCTTCAGTATTACAAAGCTGCGGGCTTAATACCGGGTTATACACATCCCCACATTTTAAAGATTTCAGGGAGCGGATAAAGATAAACGGCAGAATGATTACCCGGGATAAAGTGTGTGAATTCGTTGAAAAATACAAAGATGGATTTGAGAAGATCAAACCCTCTTTTTTTGAAATGACGGTTGCACTGGCATTTTATCATTTTGCCGGACAAAAGGTAGATATTGCAGTGATCGAAACCGGCTTGGGAGGGCGGCTGGATTCTACAAATGTTATCACCCCGGGTTTGTCGGTTATTACAAATATAGGGATAGACCATACGGAATTCCTGGGAAATACACTTGAGGAAATAGCGGTTGAAAAAGCAGGGATAATAAAGCAGGGTGTTCCTGTTGTTATTGGAGAGACACAGGAAGAGATAAAGCATGTTTTTATTGATAAAGCAAGGGAGAAGAGTGCGGAAATATATTTTGCGGATAACCCCTCCCCGCCTACGCGGGCCGAAGCCGTTTTGGCGGGCGAAGGCCCGGCCCTCCCCGACCTTGCTTCGCTCGAAGCTACGCGAAGGCGAAGAGGAGAGGGAGACCCTCCGCTTATGCCCACCACAGCCACTCCTTTTAAAAAAAGCAGTGAAAAGTACAGATCGGGAAGGACTAACAATAATCATTTTCAAACGGATCTGTTAGGACAATATCAGAAGAAAAACATAATTACGGCTTTAAAATGCGTTGATGTGTTAAGGCAAAATGGCATTATTATATCACAAATGTACGTTGAGGAGGGTTTGAAAAATGTTGTAAAGAACACAGGGCTGCTGGGAAGATGGCAAATACTTTCAAGCTCTCCTTTAACGATTTGTGATGCAGCTCATAATGCTGCAGGGGTAAGAGAGGCAATGGCTCAGGTAAGATCAACTCCCCATAAAAAATTGCATTTTGTATTCGGCATGGTGAAAGACAAGGATATTGACCCTGTTCTTGAGCTTTTGCCCGCAGATGCCCTCTATTATTTCTGCAAAGCGGACATACCGAGGGGTTTGGATCAGAATCAATTGGCGGAAAAAGCGAAAAAATATCGTTTATCCGGGAATGTTTATACATCGGTTAAAGACGCACTGATGAATGCAGGATCAAATGCCGGTAAGGATGACCTGGTTTTTGTAGGAGGAAGCTCTTTTGTTGTTGCGGAGGTGGTGTAAATTGTAATTTATTGTAGTTTTGTATTAACTAATTAGTATTTATCTGACTAACTCCGTCCTTTAGGGCGGAGACAACAAAATATAACGTAATCCCGGGGCTTTAGCCCCAAATAGATTCCAAATGAAGAACATAAGCATATTGATATCACAAACCCTGGATTTTATCAAAACAGATATCTGGAGGATTCGCTTACAGGATCAACCGCGAAAAAAATCTATTTTCATTAAGCTGCTCAGGATCGTTCTTTTGGCGCTAAGGGGATTTAATGAAGACAAATGCCAGTTAAGGGCATCAGCGCTTACCTTTTATTCCTTGCTCTCGATAGTGCCTGTAGTAGCTATGATCTTTGGAATAGCAAAGGGATTTGGTTTTGAGAAAATGCTGGAAAAACAACTGACGGAAGCGCTTGAAGGTTATGAGGATATAATGATACAGGTATTGGATTTTGCCAATTCAATGCTTGCAAATACAAAGGGTGGCTTAATAGCAGGTATAGGTGTTGTCTTGTTATTCTGGGCGGTAATGAAAGTGTTGGGTAATATTGAGCAATCATTTAATGATATATGGGAAATAAAAAGAGCGCGAAGCTATGTGAGAAAGTTCAGCGATTACCTCTCAATAATGCTTATTGCCCCCATACTTATCATTTTGTCGAGCAGTGTTACCGTTTTTATTACTACCCAGATCACAAGTATAACCCAAAGCATAGACCTGTTGGGATTTTTCAGCCCCCTCATATTCTTTCTTGTGAAGTTAATACCCTATACCTTGATCTGGCTGCTGTTCACCTTTATCTACATCGTAATGCCAAATACGAAAGTAAATTTTGTATCTGCCTTGCTTGCCGGCATTATTGCCGGGACTCTTTTCCAGCTTACCGAATGGATATATATAAACTTCCAGGTAGGAGTAGCGAGATACAATGCCATTTACGGGAGCTTTGCAGCATTGCCCATGTTCCTGATATGGATGCAGCTAAGCTGGCTTATAGTTCTCTTTGGTGCAGAGCTCTCTTTTGCCTACCAGAACGTTGACAGGTATGAGTTCGAAATAGATTCTTCCAGGATCAGCAGTTCCTATAAAAGACTCCTTTCCCTCCTCACCGGCCATTTGATCGTAAAGACCTTTTCACGCGGAGAGAACCCATTAACCGCCCGTGAAATTTCCGACATCCTGGAAATTCCCGTTCGCATAGTGCGGCAGATAATTTACGAACTGGTGGAGTGTAAGATCATCTCCGAGATCAATACCGAAAGTCCCAGGGAGGTAACTTATCAGCCAGCGCGTAGCATAAATACTCTAACCGTAAAGTTCATCTTTGATGCTTTAGACCAGCGGGGGATTGAGGATATCCCCGTAGCACAGACAAAGGACCTGGAAGCATTATCAGGAATTATGGATTCATTCAGGGATGCCATTGAGAAATCACCGGGGAATAAGTTGTTGAAAGATATATAGGAGACCCACCCACTCCCTACGCAAAAGCTCCGGGGGTAGGCTGTCTTCTCCGCCAGCTGGCGGACCTCCTGGCTACTTAAACCGTCCTGTCCAAAAGATTTTGCCCGGGTCGTCACTATTAACCGGCAGATCCTTCACTCCCCTGTTATTCAACAGGGCAGGCTGGATGACAGTTTTATTTTTTGGAGGTTGGGTTTCTCCCTCTTCTAACACAAAAACCTAATATTTCCACTCCAAAAAAACAACCTCCCAAACCAAACCTTTATCACCCTCACATTTTTCAGGTAACTTTTCCAAAAAAACCACATCTTCTAACTCAATGATGTTGAGGGCATTATGAAGGGCAGTACCGTATTTAAATGGTAGTATTTATTAAAAAAACACTATATTTTTGTGGCAGTGGATTTTTGTCTTTTGGGCGTGCCCCAGCACATAATTTTAGTATGTAAAAAAATACTTAAATATTTAGAAAGATATTGTTATATTTGAGTGATAATAAAAAAGTCATTTACAGTTAATTACAAACAACTAATTAAAAATAAAATGAAATTTAAACCGGTTTCGATAGATAAATATGTGGAAGAACATTTGAAAAACAATCCATCGGAAAACGAGAAGGATTTGCGAACCAGGTTGGATTCCGCATTAACGGCTTATAAAAATGGAGAAAGATGTGCTTGTGGGAATGATATTTGGGTTATTGGTTCTGCGACTATAGGAAATAGCTGCTTTACTTGCATAACAGGAGAGAGCCCTACGGCTGATGATTACGAAATTGATGTAGCAATAAAAAAAAGGAAAAGCACAAAAGGACGCAGGCATATTGATGATATGGACCCAACAAAAATAGCAGGGATCTTTGATGACGATGGATACGAGATCAATCCCGATCTGATCAAAAAACCATCTTTATGTGTAACGTGTATATATGATGCCAATCCCATAGAGGAAGTATTATGCCAGTTGACACGAGCCGACCAGGAGGATGATAATGAGTTTATATGTTATGAATATGAGAAAATGTGAGGTGGGGGATGAAAGGGAGATGGAGGATATTGATGTAGTTTAGCCATATATGGCAACAAGCT
>JBDRNO010000002.1:0-4755 GCA_043811005.1 Bacteroidota bacterium
GGATTGTAGAATAATATTTTGTTTGCGCACATAAAATTGTTTTTTACATCCCCCTGTCCCCCTTCAAAGGGGGAATTTATTAAAACACCTTTCAAACTGGGAATTATAAACAATAACCTGCAAAATAAAAATTAAAGTATTCGCATCTGCATCCATGAATTTTATCCTGCATTTCAATCTCTGAATTTAAGATATACTATTAAAGGACCACCAGTAAACGCGAGTTCAAACGAATCGCCGAGTGCTTCATTTAAAGTAGCCCGCCACCAGTTGTACAATTTCAGCTTCTTAAGTTTGTATTTTAAGCCGGTGGACGTTATTTCGGTTTCGGGATTAACCGAGAATACAGAAACCTGCTGACCAGGGAAAGAGGATACTTTACAACTTTTTAAAAACGGATAGAATACTCCGGTATCGGTAACCATCATCACATTTACCTCTTTTATGTACTCCGCCAGCAAAGAAATATTACCCAGCGAATGATCTTCCCTTTTTCCCGTAGCGCCTATTATTATAATATCTTTATACCCCTTTCCGGCACACCATTTCACGGCTTTTGTAAGATCATTTGTTTCCTGGCTCGTATCTTTGAATAACCGGTCAGCGAATCTTTCTGCGATCTCATCGCTTAGCGTATCGAGATCACCGACTATTGCATCCGGTTCCATCCCCGCTCTGATGAGGTTTTCAGTGCTGCCGTCGCAGCAGATTATATGCTGCGCATTTCTAAGATACCCCAGCGGGATATCATGTTGCGGAAAGCTGCCATCGGCAAGTATGATTGTTTTAGAAGACATGGCAATAAAATTACTATATTTTATCAAATCCTGTTTTTATCATTCATAGGTTTCCGTTAATTAAATACCTGTAATTAGCTGTGTATAGTTTATAATAGTTGTTGCCATGGAACAGGTTTATACCGGGGCAAAACAAGATCCAACATCAACCTGTTGATCTCTAATATAATAAAAAAAGGGGTCAAAATTTGGTTTTTAATAAATAAATAAATAAATTTGCTTTTGATTATTACTGGCCTTTTGATAACCTTGTTTTGAAGAACATTTAATTATGTTTATATGACCCCTAAAACCTAACCTTGATGCCTATGAAGAATTCTACCTGACCTGACCTGACCAAACGGGAGCTTTGTTTTGCTCCCACCCTTAAAATTTTTCTAAGTATAACACTTAGATAACCTGATTTATTAATTTTTTAAACTATCTAACCTTAAAAGTATGACTAAAAAATTCATGCGACATTTTCCGTTTCTGGCATTTAACAAACTAAAGATTGCCATGAAACTTGTGACGATGCTTATTTTGTGTGGTACATTTCTGCCATTTGCTGCTGCCAGCATGACCGATGACGGGATTGTTTCCACAAACGATCTGCAACAAAGGCGAATCACAGGACGTATTACCGATGCTGCCGGCGAAGCTTTGGCAGGTGTGAATATCCTGGAAAAAGGCACTCTCAACGGTGCTATTTCAGACGCTAATGGTAATTATACAATTGCTGTTGCTTCCGCAAACTCTGTACTTACTTTTTCCTTTATCGGATATCTCACACAGGAAGTGACTGTCGGAGACCAGAATACAATTAATATTGTACTTGTTGAAGCCATTGCGGCCCTCGATGAGATTGTAGTTGTGGGGTATTCAACACAGGCAAGGAAATCTCTTACAGGTGCCGTTTCAACAATTAGTGCAGAATCACTGTCTGAAAATACATCTTCCAGTGTCGCTGTTCGTTTGCAGGGTACTGCTTCCGGGGTATCAATCCTCAACACTCACACTCCCGGTGGTGATGCAACTATCAGAATTCGTGGTATGGGTACCATTAATGACAGTAATCCGCTTTGGGTAGTCGACGGTGTCCCCGGAGGAGTAGTTTCTCCAAATGATATTGAAACAATTTCAATATTAAAAGATGCCGCAGCATCAGCTATTTATGGTGCAAGGGCTGCTAACGGGGTAATCCTTGTTACAACAAAGTCTGGTAAAAGAAATCAGGCCGCCCAGGTTACTGTAAATGTAAGACAAGGTATGACCCAGAACACGAATTATTATGATCTGTTAAATACCCAGGAGTATGGTGAAATGCTCTGGCTGGAAGCAAAAAATGCCGGAGTTGTAGGTTACAGTTCTCCGTTGTATGGTAGTGGAGCTACACCGGATATACCTAAGTATATCAGGCCTGCAAGGGCTACAAGTGTAGATCTCAGCCTCTATGATAACAAAATGATTCACGAGGATGGAGATGATACATACCTCATTATGGAAGCCTCTGTGCCAGGTACAGAATGGTTAAAGGAAATAGACCGGAATGCGAAATATAAGGAATATACTGTTGATGTGGCCGGTGGTAGTGCAAACACTGTCTATGCATTTCAGGCAGGCTATCTCTTAGAAGAGGGTATTTTGAAATATACCTCATTTGACCGCTATAATTTCCGTTCCAATATTACTACTACTACTCCCGCTAAGTGGATTGAAATAGGTGAAAAAATTGGAATATCCTTTTCTACCGATATGGGTACCCAGGGAGACAATAGTGAAAGTACGATGATCTCACAGGCATATCGTATGCAACCAATTGTTCCGGTTTATGATGTAATGGGAAATTATGCAGGAACAAGAGCTGAAGGTACTGGAAACGGAAGGAACCCGCTGTTCCAGCTTGATGCCAATCAACACGATTTTACTAAGGATATGAGAATAAGTGGTAATACTTATGTCAAGCTTAACCTTTTGGAGGGATTATCAATTCGTTCTCTTGTTGGTATTAATTACAGGGCACGACATAGTAAAGACTATGGTTTTGTTGAAGTAGCGTTTTCGGAAAGAGGAAAATATCCCTCTCTGAGTGAAGGCGCTGATTTTGACCTGCAATGGAGCTGGACCAATACGATTGAGTACTCTAAAACTTTTGCCGGGGTACACGATCTTAAGGTAATATTAGGTTCTGAAGCGGTCGATAATAACGGTTGGGACTTTGGTGCACGTAGAGAGAATTTTTTCTCCCAGGAGATCAATTACATGCAGATTAATACCGGTTTGGAGGGTATTAATAACGATGGAGCTCAGGATTCATGGAGTCTCTTCTCATTGTTTGGACGTTTTAATTACACTTATTCAGACAAATATATGTTAGAAGGAGTTGTCCGTCGTGATGGTTCTTCGCGATTTGGTGCGGATAACGCATATGGTATTTTCCCTGCATTCTCGGCAGGATGGAGAATATCCAATGAGGATTTCATGGCATCTACATCGAGCTGGCTGGATGAATTAAAACTCCGTGCCGGTTATGGTACAATCGGAAATGACCGTATGGGTAATTATAACACCTATACCAATTTTAGTATTAGTTCCAGTAATTCATTTTATCCTATAAATGGTTCCAATAGTACAACAGGAGCAACCGGGTTCTATCAATCCTCATTCGGCAACCCGGATGTAAAATGGGAGACCACAAAAACCACCAATATTGGTATTGATGCAGCCCTGATTAACAAGTTCAGTTTGACTTTTGACCTGTGGCAGCGCGTAACATCAGATATGCTTTATCCAAGGGAGATACCGCGTGTATTGGGGTCGGCTTCCGCACCTTCAGTTAATGTAGGTGAGATGAAAAACACAGGATTTGATATTGAATTGGGATACGTAAACACTGCATTAAATGGCGATCTCAGATATAGTATTGACATGCAGGTTTCTCACTATAAAAATGAAATTGTAAAACTTTCTGATAAAGAGGATGAATTTATGTCAGGAGGTAATTTCCGCGAGATGATTTATTCAAGAAGTGAGACAGGACATGCTTTCCCTGAATTTTACGGATATATTGTTGACGGTATTTTCCAGACCCAGGCTGAAGTCGATGCACATGCCCCGGCATTTGGAGCTACAGGGAAATATAATAAGCCAGGCAACTGGATTTATAGAGATGTCAATAATGACGGTGTTGTTGACGCCGACGACCGTACATATATAGGATCTCCTCACCCTGATTTTACAGCCGGTTTGAGTATCAACGTGAGCTACAAAGAGCTTACATTAACAACTCACCTGTATGCCAGCGTTGGCAACGATATGATGAACTATGTGAGTAGGTGGATTGATTTTGTCAATTTCCAGGGTGGGCGTAGCCATAGCAGGCTCTATGAATCATGGGGAAGTCCTTATCTTAGTGACAACTCCAAGGCTACACAACCATTGGCCGTTAACAATGATATCGACAGCCAGCAGCCTTCTACTGCATTTGTGGAAGATGGTTCTTACCTGCGTATGAAAACTTTAAGGCTGAGCTATAATCTGAGTAATGTTTTGGGATCTAAAGTCAGAAACCTGCAGGTTTACGGACAAGTATCCAATTTATTTACTCTTACTAAATATTCGGGATTGGATCCTGAAGTTGGTGGCGGTGGAATTAATATGGGTATAGATGCCGGAGCATGGCCAACACCAAGGCAAATCATGTTTGGTATTACCCTTGGCCTCTAATCAATGCATTATTTATTAAATTATTAAAAAAAAATAGATATGAAGCGAACACTAAATTTAATACTAATTACCGCGTTTACCGGAAGTTTATTGATGATGTTTTCCTGTTCGGAAGATTTCATGGTAAAAGAACCTCCGGGAACTGCTGCCGGTTCTGTTATGGAATCACCTGAGGGCGTTGAAGCGATGTTGATTGCCTGTTATAGTAGTCTGCAGGGTCGCTCAAGATTTGGAGATTGTCTGGGAACGGACT
>JBDRNO010000003.1:0-5352 GCA_043811005.1 Bacteroidota bacterium
TGACCGCAAGGAGCCGGAATTTGGCGCAAGGATACAGCTACCCGTACCCAAAGGTGAAGCAGCTATCAGCTACCATCATCGCACTGCCGACTTTACCGGGCTGGTTGCGGATAGCGTATTGCCAGCACGAAGAGCATATCCGGAAGACCGGCTAGGGATTGACGGGAAATGGGACCTGGGGCCAGGGCTTTGGTTCGAATATGTGCTCCAATACAATCATCCTGACAATAATTATATGCTGTCATGGGTAAATTACCTGAACGTAGGCATTGACTATACTTTCAGCTTAGGGAACGGGTTGAACATGATGACGGAATTTTTCCGCTTTAGTAATGCAGATGAACCATTCGGGAAAGGTATCAGTAAAAATTTTTCTGTGATCTCAGCAAACTACCCTATCGGGCTTATGGACAGGATTTCGTGCATGGTTTATTTCAGTTGGGGTGACCAATCCTGGTACCGGTTCATCAACCTCCAGCGCCAGTATGATTACTGGAGCTTTTACCTGTTAGCATTCTGGAACCCCGAACAATTCGATATCTATAATTTCAGTGCGGAAAGGAACCTGTTTGCGGGAAAGGGTTTTCAATTTATGGCTGTATATAATTTTGATGAGAACAATTTTAAATGTAAAAAATCAAGACATAAAGAAAAAAAGTAATTTTGTCACCAAATCGTATCTGTTTAGCGTAAATAAAGAGATTGACTAACTCCGTCCTTTAGGGCTGAGAAAAAGCGAATAAAACATTACACATGGGCTTTAGCCCTTAAGATGTAAACAAAGTAAGGGAGTATATAAAAAATCAGGAAAACATCATAAAAAGAAAACTTGGGAGGATAAAAAAAAGGATGGGCTAAAGCCCGCTGTTCTGGGTCAGTTCGTTAACCCCCGCCATAAATAACGGGGTTAGTCAGCCATAAATTGAGAAATTAGTATTATTTATATATTGCGCTCTTTGCGCACTTAGCGAGCTTTGCGTGAGAATAAATTAAATATTTTGTCAGAATTGGTCAAAATTTAACTTTTTAGGTATTAAAACAAATAACAGATGGAAAACTCTAGCATCATTTCAATCGAGAATCTGGTAAAACGCTTTCCTATTGGAGGAGGTGAATTTACTGCTTTGGATGGCATCAACCTTACTTTTAGTAAAGGTGAGTTTGCCGGGATTGCCGGTCCCAGCGGGTCCGGTAAAACAACTATACTAAATATTATCGGTTCTCTGGATGACCCTTCTGAAGGGAAAGCGATCGTATTGGGAAAGTCCATTGGTGATCTTTCGCATAAAGCAGCAGCAAAACTTCGCAAGGAAAGCCTCGGCTTTATCTTTCAGACATACAATCTTTTACCTGTTTACACGGTATTTGAAAATGTTGAATTTCCATTGCTTCTATTCAATATGAGTGCTGCTAAAAGAAAAGAAGCAGTGCAGGATGCACTTGATTGGGTTGATTTAACTGATAAAATAAAATCCAAACCTGCCCAATTATCAGGAGGGGAGTGCCAGAGGGTGGCAATTGCCAGGGCAATGGTTAAAAAACCTATAATTGTGTTGGCTGATGAACCTACTGCTAATTTAGATTCTGAGAATTCACATCATATTTTACAGACCATGGAAAAACTAAATAAGGAGCTGCAGACAACCTTCATCTTTGCCACGCACGATGATAAAGTAATGAAGTATTTAAAAAGAAAAATTCTTCTTGAAGATGGTAAAGTAACTGCTGATGATATTATAAGAACTTAAGGAGGATAAAACCATGATAGCAATAAAACTAGCCTATCGAAATTTGGTTGGTGCAGGATTACGAACCTGGCTCAATGTGATTGTATTGGCATTTGTTTTGTTCATGATAATCTGGCATTATGGAATACTGGATGGCTGGAACCAGGAAGCCAGGCGTGATATGGCAAACTGGGAAGTTGGTTCAGGACAATACTGGCACCAAAATTACGATCCTTATGATTTTTTTACCCTGGAAGAAAGTCATGCTAAAATTCCTGAAGTGTTACAAAAAGCAATTTCTAAAGGAGTATTAACTCCCATATTAATATCACAGGCATCTGTTTATCCTGAGGGTAGAATTCAGAGTATGCTTCTTAAAGGAATCATTCCCGATCAAAAAGTTGTTGCGATACCAGGCACTGTTCTCAACATTAAATCAGAAGAAATACCTGTTGTTATTGGTAGAAGAATGGCAAAAAATTGCAAACTACAAGAAGGTGATGTAACCACCATTAGATGGAGAGATATTAATGGAACTTTTGATGCTGCCGAAGTGAAAGTGGCAAAAGTTTTTAATTGTAATGTTCCTGGTGTAGACAACGGACAAATGTATATCCATATTAATACACTCCAGGAAATGATGCAAGCGCCTGGTGAAGCTACCATGTTTATCATTGATGAAGATTCCGAAATGGATGAAACTGTTTCAGGATGGGTATATAAAGACTTTGATTTCTTAATGACTGAAATGAATGAAATGATGAAAATGAAAAAAGTTGGCGGATCATTTCTTTATGTTATTCTAATGCTTTTGGCAATGTTAGCAATTTTTGACACACAGGTGTTATCCATTTTCAGAAGACAAAAAGAAATAGGAACTTATATTGCATTGGGAATGACCCGCAGACAGGTTGTTAGTCTTTTTACAGTTGAAGGGGCAATGCATGCTATTTTAGCAGTTATATTCATTGCAATTTTTGGAACACCACTACTTATCTGGTTAATGTCTAAAGGAATGTCCATGCCTGCCGGAACGGATGATATGGGTATTGCAATTGCAGAAACTATTTATCCGGTTTATGGAGCTGGCTTAATCTTTGGAACTTCATTACTTGTTTTTGTAATTACTTTGATTGTTAGCTATCTGCCAGCCCGCAAAATTTCTAAAATGAAACCAACTGACGCTATAAAAGGGAAAATACAATGATACGTTTTTTATTTAAAGGATTATTAAGAGACCGGAATCGCAGTTTACTACCTATTCTGGTCGTTGCTGCAGGTGTTACACTTACTGTATTTTTGCATTGTTATATTACAGGTGTTTTGGGTGACATGATTGAGTTTTCAGCAAATTATACTTCAGGACATGTAAAAGTAATGACACGCGCCTATGCTGAAAATAAAAATCAGGTACCCAATGATCTTGCATTAATAGAAGTAAATGACTTAATAAGTAACCTGCAGAAAGACTACCCAACCATGGAATTTGTTCAACGAATAAACTTCGGTGGTTTATTAGATGCTCCTGACGAATATGGAGAAACTAAAAAGCAAGGCATAGCAGCCGGATTAGCTGTTGATCTCTTATCTGAAAATAGTAAGGAAATTGACCGAATAAACATAAAAAAATCGTTAAGAAAAGGACGTTTACCGGAAAAGCCAAATGAAGTATTAATCAGTAATGAATTTGCTGATAAACTGGATGTTGAACCCGGAGGAATTGTTACGCTAATCACTTCAACAATGTATGGAGGTATGTCAATTCAGAATTTTACAGTTTCAGGCACCATTGAATTCGGAGTACAAATGATGGACAGAAGTGGCATGATTGCTGACATTTCAGGAATTCAAAATGCTTTGGACATGGAAGATGCATGTGGCGAAATTCTCGGTTTCCTTGACTCACCAAATTATGATGATATACTAGCTTCGAATGTTGAAAATACCTTTAATGATAAGTACTCAGATCCTAATGATGAATTTTCTCCTGTTATGACCAGGTTAAAAAATGACTCTATAATGTCTGGTTATTTTGATTACGTAGATGGTTTTGTTGGCATAATTGTGACCGTTTTTATACTTGCAATGTCTATTGTATTGTGGAACACCGGACTAATTGGGGGATTAAGAAGGTATGGCGAGATAGGTGTTCGTCTGGCAATTGGTGAAGGGAAAGGCCACATTTACCGTTCAATGATATATGAAGCTTTATTAATTGGTATTGTGGGTTCCTTTTTAGGAACATTGGTTGGGCTTGGATTCTCTTATTGGTTGCAGGAAGTAGGAATAGATATTGGAGACATGATGAAAAGTTCAAAAATGATGATGCCAGGTGTTTTTAGGGCAAATATTACTACTCCTGCTTACTATTTAGGATTTATCCCCGGGTTATTTTCAGTTGTTCTTGGAACCATGCTTTCCGGTATTGGAATTTATAAACGCAAAACTGCACAATTGTTTAAAGAATTGGAAACTTAAGAACATAACTTCGTAAATTAATTAAAAAAAGTAATTATATGAAATTGAGTTAACTATAAATAAGATAATGTTGCTGGGTACTGGTTACTGGGTACTGGGTGGTATATGTAGACTATGAGTTTGAGGAAAAAACCAACAACCCAGATCCCAGCGCCAAGAACCCAGAACCTGATTATTAAATTTAAAAAAATCAATTAATTATGAGCTATTTTCAGAGTAAACTAATAATATTAATGTTCCTAATCCCAACATTAATCTGGGCACAGGAACCAACAGGAAAAGAAATCCTGGAAAAGATAGATAAAAACATGGCTGCCAAAAGCACCATCACTACTTCTAAAATGATAATTCATGGAACGCGACATATCCGAACTATTGAAGCTAAAACCTGGGGAATGGGTGATGAAAAATCATTCACCGAATACCTGGCTCCTACTCGTGAAAAAGGAACAAAGATGCTTAAGCTGGAAGATAAGCTTTGGATATATTCACCAGGTTCCGATAGAACTATTCAAATTTCAGGACATATGCTCAAACAATCTTTAATGGGCTCTGATCTTTCTTATGAAGATATGATGGATAATGTAAAACTGCTTGAAGATTATGATGCAGGTGTTATTGGCTCTGAAATTATTGAAGAAAGAGATTGCTGGATTGTTGAATTACAGGCAAAAACTGCTGAAGTAAATTACCAGGTCCGAAAAATCTGGGTTGATAAAAATCGTTATATTCCACTTAAAGAAGAATTATATGCTAAAAGCGGAAAACTCTTAAAAAAGACTGAATTGTTTGATATTACTAAGATTGAAGAACGCTGGTATCCAAAAAAGATTGTTTTTAAAGACATACTTAAAGACGGGAAAGGCACCGAGTTCATTATAGAAGATATTGAGTTTGATGTGGAAATACCGGATCATATCTTTTCTAAAGCAAGCTTGAAGAAGTGAGGAGGGGGGAATGTTTTAAGAACCCCTGGGATACAGATAGATTTTGTAAAGACGCATTGAATGCGTCTCTCTGCAACATTGCAATGCGTCTCAAATACCCGAAAAACAGAAAACCATGAAAATAAAAAGGAATGTAAAGACGAGACCGTGTCTCGTCTCTATGTACTGCGGGTTTTGGTTTTTCCACCTTTGTTTATATT
>JBDRNO010000004.1:0-2484 GCA_043811005.1 Bacteroidota bacterium
TTGCTAAACCGGTTGCTGTGGAATTTGTTTGTCCATCTGACCACAAATATATGTATGGTGATATTCCACCAGAAGGGGTAGCTGTGGCTGATCCGTTATCAAAACCACATGCAGCGTCTATAGTAGATATTGTTATTATAAAAGAAGGGGACACAAATACAGTAACACTATCAGTATCTGTACAACCATTACTGTCAGTTACAGTTACATAATAAATAGTTGTATCTGAAGGGGAAACAGTAATTGTGGCACTTGTTTCGGTTGTACTCCAGAGATATGATGTTCCTCCTGATGCTGTAAGTGTTATTGTGGCTCCATAACATATTGATGTATCACTGCCTGCATCAGCTATGGTAAAAGGAACTACAGACACAGTTGAAGAAAGCGATGTGCTGTCAGGACATTCCGGATTGCCTCCGGTAATTGTTACCCAGTAGGTCATGTTTGAATCCGGACTTACGGTTACCCAGGCATTTGTATCAGGCGGAGAAGTTGACCATAAATAATTTGTACCTCCTGAGGCAGTGATAGTTACTGATTCACCTTTACATATTGTTGTATCTGTAATATCAATACTTGCCATTTCAACACCTGAAGTAGCAACAATTGAATAGTTGCATACATCTCCCGACTGACCGTCAATCATAATGTAATATGTTTGTCCGGGTACCAGGGCAGGCGCTCCTCCATAGGGCACTATTACTGTATGAGTTGCATTATTGTATAAGGCATTTGAATCTCCTGCTGCTCCGGATGTATAAGAAGTATCGGATAGCAATACAAAATTATCACAGTTTGACCCTGAATATACACCAAGCTGAATACCGTTTGTATCAGTACAGTTTGAAACAGTAACTTCAAAAACTGCTGAAGTGTCAGAAGCGACAAAAGTTATCCATGAATTATTATTAATATTTCCCAGAAAAAGAAAACAGGGCTGTGGACCTTCATCAATATCGCACATGTTACCGGGAAAATCCTTACCATAAAATGAGGAGGTTATACCTGTATAACCATTCAGATTACAAATAAGTGCAGCGCCTTCACAATAATCTCTTGCTATTGTATTTGGTTCGGGCGTACAACTTATTGTGGCATCCCAGCCAAAATAGCTGACTGAGAAGTCAGAATCAAACCAGAAAGTTATGCAGCTATCGGAAGAAATAATATCGGGAGGCACATCGCTTCCAACTGCCTCCCCACTCAAGCTGAATATTAAAGTAGATGAGGTGTCAGGACCATCATAAACTTCAAGTACATCCCAATTTTCGGTATAAAAAGTATTAAAGACAAATTTTATATATTCACCTGCATTCTCTGAACAAAAAGTCATTATATAATCTTCATTATCTCCGTAATCAGCAGAAGGTCCTCCGCTATCGTAAAAATTTCCTGAGCAGGTCGTTATTGTGCCATCAGACATATTATAACAGTCAGCTACGATTTTAACAGGAACAGATGCTGCCGATAAACCGCTGTTTGTGCATGTAGTAATACGTCTGTACCATGTTGTGCCTGTTACAGAATCTATACAGGAGGGTGTAGTTGCGCCGGAAATATCAGCCCATATACTGCTATCGGTTGATGATTGCCATTGGTAGGTCAGATCTGCTTCTGTTGAGGCACCGGTTACGCTTAAGGTTGTAGTAAAGATTGCACAACCAGCTGTATCAGATGCCTGTGTTGTCCCTGCAGCCGGGGTTCCGCTACATGGCGCAGTGCTAAGGAAGACCAGCTTAAGGCTGGCAAGTTCCATCTGGTCTGAGCCAAAAGAGCTAATACTGCCGTAATCGCCAACATCCGAACTACCTCTGACACGTAACATGGAAATATAGGCAGTAGTATTGTAATAATGAGCATAAGAAGAACTGCCGCAATAACTACCGTCATCATTATCAATAGCAATTATAAGATTGTATGTATTATCGTAGTTAAAATCGGTAATATTGATATTATACCAGCCATTGGCAGGGGTAATAGAACCTGTATATACAAGGGTCAGCCCACTATTAATCCAATCACTGCTTCCTGAAAATGAAGATTTTGTAGAGTTACCAAGATAAATTCTGATATTATTCGTTGTACAGATAAAATTGGTATGCTCGAATCTAATATCGGTGATAGTTCCAGATTGCCCAATCAGGGTTTTATCATAAATATACTGGACGTGGCTGTAATGGTAGTATTCTTCAAAAACATGGTCATGGTCTGAAAGGCTGCCATCCACAACTGTTACTACAATTTGCCCGTTAACCTGATTTATAAATATCAGGCAGAACAGCAGGATAATCCAATGTAATTTGTTTAGAATATTTGACATTAAAAAAAATCAGATATACTAAATCTTTGAGATTTAGTAAATTTTAATATTGAACAAATATAAAATTTTATTTATTAAAAAATAGTTTAGATGAAATGTTGCTTTGATCATTTGATAACTCAAAAAAATAAAATCCGGAACTAAAATTTAACAGATCAATATCA
>JBDRNO010000005.1:0-7488 GCA_043811005.1 Bacteroidota bacterium
TTGACCAATTCTGGTACTGGGATGGAACACAATGGATAGAAGCAATCGGTCCTGCAGGGGCTGATGGCGCTACCGGACCTACTGGTGATCCTGGTGCTCCCGGCGCTGATGGCGCTACCGGGCCTACCGGTGATCCTGGTGCCCCTGGTGCTCCCGGCGCTGATGGCGCTACAGGACCAACTGGCCCTGATGGACCTGTAGGTTGCCTCTCCAACAATTACGTTATCAAATCAAACGGATCTTCTGCTTTATGTAGCCAGATCTATGACAATGGATCCTTGGTGGGTATCGGAACAACCTCACTATCACATAAATTAACATTGCAAAATACTTCTGATGACGTTTTGAGATTGATCGGTCCTGACGGATTTGGTTCCGGCGCAAGATTGAATTTTGGCGATGCTGATTACGTTTACATTGAGGAAGATACTGATGATGATTTATATATTTATGCAAGCGATAGGATCGCTTTAATGGGCGACAATGTAGGTATTGGGACAGCCAGTCCCGGCAATTTCCTTCATGTGCAGAAAACTTTTTCATTAGGTGGTGCATGGCAATGCCTTTTTGAAAACACATCGGCTGATGATGCTGCTGCTCAATTCTATAATACCAGTGCTTCTAACGGAAGCAGGGTTTCAATGGGTGTAACCAATTATGACGGAACCGCTTTTGTAGCATCAGGAGTCATGGGATTAGCCTTAAATTCAGGAACCGGAGGCACTGCTCTCGGTGTTTCCGGTGCTGCTAATACTTACGAAGGCACAGGAGTTGACGGTACCAGGTTTGACGATGGAGGAGCTGATATAGGATTCGGAGGAATGTTCTTTAATGATCTTGGATATACAGGATGGCTTTTGGATATGTCTGATAAGCGAATTAAAAAGAATATACAAAATATGAGTGGAGCTCTTAATAAAATCATGAATTTAAATCCTGTTATCTATGAACATAGATTAGACGAATATCCTCTTATGGGATTAGCCAAAGGTATTCAATATGGTTTTATTGCACAAGAATTGGACTTGATAATTCCTAATATCACTAAAGAAAAATTATTTAATACTAAAGGTGCAGCAAAACATCTACCTGATCAGCAAATTAGATCTGATAGTTATAAGCTGTTTTATGCAATTGATTATTTATCTTTAATCCCAATATTAACCAAAGCCATGCAGGAACAGCAGGAGCAAATTGAAGAACTAAAACAAAGGATTGAAGTATTGGAAAAATAAATAATTTATAAATATTATAATTAATAAACAAACTTTCCGATTACAAATCGGATTTACCTGAAATTTCAATTAAATTTTTTAACGTCATGAGAAAAGTTAATTACAGATCAGCAAGACAAAGGAGCAATTTTTCACCAGACTACCGCCAGGCAGGATTAGTTCTCCTTATTTCCCTGTTTTCCTATCTCCTCATACCTTTTCAGATAAGAGCACAGGTTCTGACCAATGACGGTGCAACGATATTTTCTTCTACCGGTGCTGTGATCTATGTGGACGGGGAGGTACTCAACAACCCTACCGGTATTTTTGATAATTCCGGCACTATTTATATTACCGGCGACTGGACCAATAATGGCGGCAATGCCGCTTTTACCCCTGCTAACGCAGGAATGGTGAACCTCTCAGGCGCTGTACAGAACATCCAGGGAAGTGATGTAACACAATTTAACAACCTCGAACTTTCCGGTACAGGCATCAAAACCCAAAATCTTGATGCGATTGTAGAGGACTCCCTCGTTCTGAACGATATGGAGCTCGCCACCGATAACTTTACCATGTTCGTTCAAAATGATGATCCTGCAATCATCACCCGGACCACCGGCTTTGTAAGCAGCCTGGGTATCGGCAGCTTGTCAAGGAACACTTTAAGTACGAATACATACCTTTTCCCTGTTGGCTCCAGCGTTGGCACACTGCGTTACCGACCTGCTGAGATCACTCCCAACTCAGCCCTGGCACATACCTTTACCGTGCGGATGGCAAACGTTGATGCAACCACCGAAGGATTTGACAGGAGTATCAATGATTCTACATTATGTATTATTAACCCCGATTTTTATCACAGGATTGACAGAACTGCTGGGGCAAACCCGGCTGACATAACTATCTATTTTGATAATGTACAGGACAACAACTATACCGATATTACCCACTGGCAAAATGTGCCCCAATGGGAAAATATAGCCCCGGTAAATTTGGTTAGCAATGTTTCACCCGCCCTGAGCTACCTCACCAAATCCGGCTGGAATGATTATTCATATACTCCTTTTGCCCTTGGTACTGCCTCACCGATAGTGACCTTAATCTCAAACGATACTGTAATATGCCAGGGAGATTCGGTTACGTTTACCGCTTCCGCTGGTTTTACCAATTATGACTTTTTCAATAATTCAGTGGTTGTACAAAGCGGGGCTTCCGATACATATATCACCGGCATTCTTGCTACAGGAGACACGATCAGGGTAACCGCCACCGATGCCAGTTGCACAGCATACAGTAATGAATTAATAATAATTGTAAGCTCACCTCCAGTTATTGACACAACTTCAATGCTAATAGATTCAAGCAGTTGCGATGTTGATGATGGTTCTATTACTCTAATTGCTGTCAGCAGCGGTATACCACCATATACTTATTTATGGGATGACGGGTCTTCAACAACTACTCTGGATCTGACAGGCGCACCGGCAGGTTCATATACACTTACAGTCACAGATGCCAACGGGTGTACTGATATCTCAGGACCTTATGTAATAAGTACCGTTTCAATTCCACCTGCTCCAACCGCATTCAGCGATGCAAATTATTGTGATGGAGATCCCGTTGCCGACCTTACAGCTACCGGCTCCAATATTGAATGGTTCGCTGATGCAGGGCTTGGGACATCCCTCGGCACCGGTACTCCATTTACGCCTTCCCCTGTTGTTGGCATTAATGTTTACTATGTTACCCAAACTGTGAGCGGCTGTCAAAGTTCTTATGATTCAGTTATTATTGTAATTAATTCGCTGCCGGTTATAGATGTCTCTTTAATGGTCATTGATTCCAGCAGTTGCGGACAAAGTGACGGGTCTATTACCGGCATCACGGTTTCAGGAACAGCTCCGTTCACCTATGATTGGTTTGACGGCTCTTCAACTGTTGGCACTTCTTTGGATCTGACAAATGTACCGGCAGGTTCATATACACTGACCGTAACCGATTCAAACGGTTGTCAGGATGCGGTCGGTACTCTTAATATAAATGATGCCGGAGCTCCTTTTATAGATATTAGTTTAATGACTATTGACTCAAGCCGATGTGATTCTGCTACCGGGGCAATTTATAACATTACTGTCAGTGGAGGCACTGCTCCCCTTACTTATGTGTGGGTAAATAGTATTCCATCTGTTGTTGATACCTCTTTAGTCCTAACCGGTGTGGCTTGTGATTCTTATACCTTAACGGTCATTGGTGCCGATAGCTGTATGGCTTCATCAGGACCATTTTCGGTACCCTGTTTCTCTACCCCCCCTGCTCCAACAGCATCCTCTCCCCCACCCTATTGCCAGGGAGATCCCGTTGCTGACCTGACAGCCACTGGTACCGGCACAATATCATGGTACATGGATAATGGTTTAACCCCTCCCCCTGTCTTTACCGGAAGCCCGTTCGCAACGGGCGCCACATCAGACACCTCATTCTGGGTAACCGATACCAGGAACGGTTGCGAAAGTCCTGCAACACAAGTGGATATTATATTTACTCCAATACCACTACCACCTGTAGCAGGAGCAGATGCAACCTATTGTGAAGGTCAAACTATAGTTGATCTGACTGCCACTGCCCAAAGTGGTGGCACCCTGACGTGGTATGATTCACTGTTGATTCAAGTTGGAACCGGAACATCCTATACACCTTCTTCAACAGCCGTAGGTACTTATACATATTATATAACTGAAACAGTGGGTACATGTGAAGGACTGCCGGATTCGGTTACCTTAACAATCGAATCTGCTCCAACAGCATCTGTAACTGCATTCCCCGGTCAAAACATTTGCGAAGGCGATTCGGTTACATTAATTGCTACCGGGGGCGCTACTTATTTATGGACACCCGGCTCACTAACAAATGATACTATTACAGCCACTCCTCTTGTAAATACAACATATTCTGTAACCGTATCATCAGGAAACTGTTCTGATACAGCGTCAGTAACGATAACGGTCGGTGTAGCTCCTGTCGTGATCATAACCGGAAACCTTGATGTTTGCCCGGGCGGTGCTTCACAATTAATAGCAACAGGTAACGGCAGTTTTGTATGGAATACAACCCCGCCCCAAACAAATGATACAATTGATGTAGTTACATTAACCGACTCTACTGTATATACCGTAGATGTAACTAATTCATGCGGTACGGCAAGTGAATCAGTGATGGTGACATTCTATGACCTGCCCTCAGTTAGCATCGACCCTCCTGGTACGTCAATTGTCCAGTTTGGAAGTTCTATCTCACTATCCGGTTCCGGAGGTTCAAACATTGAAAATTATGAATGGTCATCAGACCCTTCCGGATTTTCATCTAATTACCAGGATGTTGATGTATCCCCAACGGTAAACACTACTTATTACCTGACCGTTACCGATAATAACGGATGTACAAATATTGATACCGTAGATATAATTGTTGATGTAGCGAAAGGATGTTTTATCCCCGACATATTTTCACCAAACGGTGACGGGCTGAATGATGTCCTATATGTTAGAGGAAAAGGGATTGACTGGTTACTCCTGATAATCTATGACAGGTGGGGTGAGAAAATCTTCGAAACCGATTCATGGGAAGATATAGACAAGGGATGGGACGGTAAGCATAGAGGAAAAGAAATGACTCCCCAGGTTTTCGTATATTATCTTGAGGGTTACTATCTTGACGAGACCGTTCTGACAAATCAACACGGGGAAAATAAAGGGAATATAACATTAGTTAAATAATGTATGTATGTAGAGACGCGGTGCACCGCGTCTCTACATACATTACAATAAAAACCATACCAAAATGAAAAAAATTTCTGCAATCGGTGTAATCACATTAAATCTGTGTAATCTGTGTTTTGGGCAGGATATTCATTTCTCACAGTTCTCTGCCTCACCATCAACATTAAACCCCGCTACAACAGCGGTCTTTAATGGGATGTTCAGGATAACAGGCAATTATAAGGACCAGTGGAGAAGCATTGCATTTCCATATAAGACCCTCTCGGGCTCCTATGATATGCACATTTTCAGGGAGGTGATATCCAAGGGTTCCATTGGATTTGGCATATCCTTTGTAAGCGACAAGGCAGGGGATCTGAATTTTGGCACAACACAGGTCAATCTCTCTCTTGCTGCCAACAAATCAGTTGATAAGAATAATAACTTTTCCCTGGGCTTGCAAAGTGGTTTTGCCCAGCGAGGTGTTGACTATACCAATGAAGAATGGGACAGTCAATGGGATGCAGGCACATCTACGTTTGATGAATCTGGTCTCAAAGAAACCGGGATTACCAATAGCCTTTACTATGGCGATTTTGCCTGCGGGTTATTGTGGAACTATACGAGTAACCCCATAGATGCTCATTTAGGCGTTGCTCTTTTTCATCTGAACCGCCCCAATCAATCCCTCTATCAAGATCTCGAAAAATTGTATTCTAAAATGGTCTTTCATGGCGGCACTAAAATCAATGTAAAAAACATGAACGTTTCTTTTCTGCCACAGGTATTAGTTTTAGTTCAAGGCCCGTCACAGGAGGTAAACGCAGGAGCTTTAATAAAGTATCTGTTGCAGGAAGGGTCTAAATACACAGGTCAGATTGACGAAACAGCAGTTTATTTTGGCGGATGGTACCGCTTTTCCGATTCCTTTATAGTTAATTTCCGTTTCGATTATAAAAATTTTTCCGTTGGTGTCAGTTATGATATAAATATTTCACAATTGACCGCTGCATCATCCAGCCGGGGAGGATGTGAGTTCTCATTAATGTATACCCATCCCGTGAAAGCGATGAAACAAGTGAGACGGTCACTTATGTAAATTTACGTATCGGAATTTCAATGTCTATGGCTTGATAATAACTAAAACAAAATGAAAAAGATCACCGGAATCCTTGCCAGCCGAAGCGTCAGCGTAGGGTGGTGTGTAATGATATTAAATCTGTGTAATCTGTGTTTTGGGCAGGATATTCATTTTTCCCAGTTCTCTTCTTCCCCTTCTACATTAAATCCCGCTTCAACCGGTATTATTAACGGGAATTTCAGAGCCGTTTGCAACTATAAGGATCAATGGAGAAGCTTTAACTTTCCCTATAAAACAATATCAGGTTCTTATGATATGCCTTTTTACAGAGATCTAATAACAGACGGCTCCTTAGGTGCCGGAATTTCTTTTATCAGCGACAAAGCCGGGGATCTGGATTTTGGAACTATTCAAGTCAACCTATCTGTTTCTGCCAATAAATCATTGGATAAGAACAATAATCTTTCCCTTGGTTTGCAAGGTGGATTCGCACAACGCAGCATTGCAAGTGACGGGGCAAAACAACACTGGAGCAATCAATATGACCCCGCTTCTACAGAAGGTTACGATCCAATTACTCCAAGCGGTGAAACAAATCCTATGGAAAACTTTTCCTATGGCGACTTTGCCACGGGTATTCTGTGGAACTATACGGGTAACACGCTTAAAGCTCATGCCGGCATAGCCCTGTTCCACCTCAATAAACCCAAACAGTCTTTTTTTAGCACAAATGAAAAATTGTATTCTAAACTTGTCATACATGGCGGGTCTAAAATTGACATGAAAAATAGTAACGTTTCTTTTTTGCCCAGGATATTAATTTTAACACAGGGACCAACTCACGAAATAAACCTCGGAGCATTGATCAAGTACAGGTTGCAGGAGAAATCCAAATATACCGGTGAGATTGATGAAATGGCTGTTTATTTTGGTGGATGGTACCGCTTTTCCGATGCATTCATCCTTAACGCAGGCTTGGATTTCAAAAACTTTGCCCTTGGTATCAGCTATGACGTTAATGTTTCGAAATTAAACGTTGCAACTGCCAGCCGGGGAGGGTTTGAGTTCTCCCTTATCTACATCCAGCCATTTGCCGCCAGCAGGAATACAGCATCTCCTCTGATGTAAAGCCGTTATCTGTTATATGTTATTCGTTATTTGAGTCCCTACATACCATCAAAAACCCTATAATGTTTCAAAAATAAAAAAATGCACTTTATGGACAGGCGCTAATTAGTGTCTGTCTCTAAAGTCAAAGATTTTTTCAAAAATGGAAATTTCAAATTTCAAATCCCAAATCTCAAATCTCAAAAAATGAACTATGAAGTATGAAAGAGACCTTGGTGAAAGATTGCTGCAGTTTGCGGTGGATGTTATTCTGTATCTTCGTACAAACGCATCCTTGCCTCTATCCTCAACAAATTATCTACCCTAT
>JBDRNO010000006.1:0-15986 GCA_043811005.1 Bacteroidota bacterium
AAATATCAATTATCAAATGACCGAAACAGTTTTGGTCATTGAGTTTTTGAGCATTGTGATTTATTTGTTATTTGGTACTTGTAATTTGTAATTTTAAAATTCATCCAAACATTCGGACTTTATAGACGGACACTAATTAGACTCTGTCTATAAAGTCAAAGATTTTTTCAAAAATGGAAATTTGTAACTTTTTACTATTTTTATGATATTATGGACAGACTCTAATTAACTGCCCACCAATGTCGCCACCATCACCGCCTTAGCCGTATGCACCCTGTTTTCCGCTTCATCAAAAACGATTGATGCATCCGATTCAAAAACATCTTCTGTTACTTCCATTGCTTCCAGCCCGAATTTTTGATATATCTCTTCGCCAACTTTTGTATTGCGATTGTGAAATGCAGGAAGGCAATGCATGAATTTTACATCCGGATTGCCTGTCATTTCGAGAACTTTATTGTTTATTTGATATGGCAGCAACAGCTTGATCCGTTCAGCCCATATCTCCGGCGGTTCGCCTAATGATACCCAGACGTCTGTTATTAAGAAATCACAATCTTTAACGGCTTCTTTCATATCATCAGTAATAAGGATCTTAGCTCCGGTTTTTTTTGCTATTTCCCGTGCTATCTTTACCAATTTTTCATCTTGCTGTACACTTTCAGGAGCTGCTACCCTGAAGTCCAGCCCCATTTTTGCAGCGCCTATTATCAGGGAATTGCCCATATTGTTTCTTGCATCGCCCAAATAGCAAGCTTTCAATTGTTGTAACGGCTTGACGGAATGTTCCATCATGGTTAAAAGATCAGCAAGAACCTGCGTGGGGTGAAATTCATTGGTTAAGCCATTCCATACAGGTATACCAGCGTATTCAGCCAGTTCTTCTACTATTTCCTGACCAAAACCCCGGTATTCAATACCGTCATACATCCTGCCAAGAACCCTGGCAGTGTCTTTCATTGATTCCTTATGTCCGATTTGAGAGCCGGAAGGGCCTAAATATGTTACCCGGGCTCCCTGGTCATAAGCAGCTACTTCAAATGCACATCTTGTACGTGTTGATGTCTTTTCAAAGATCAAGGCAATGTTCCTGCCTTCCAATTTTTGTAGTTCTGTGCCTTCACGCCTGGCTTTTTTCAATTCAGCGGAAAGGCCTAATAAATACCTGATCTCCTCCGAAGTAAAATCAAGTAATTTTACGAAATTTCTGTTTGTTAATGTCATGTGTTGATGTGTTTATGTGTTAATATGTTCATTTATTTAAATCCGAAATTAACAATCCGTAATTTTAGAAATAATTTCGAGTTTGTAAATAAACTCTAGTGTTCTGTCAACTTTATAGCTGCTCAATTGTCAGGTGGAAACACCTGACAACACGCGTGATGTCGGGTGTTTCCACTCGACAATTTATAATAGACAAGACACTAGTCAATCTTCATACTCCAAAGTTATCTTAGTCCCATAAGTTTTATCTTCAAGCTTGGTTGCTTCGGTGATAACGCTTTTTTTTCCTCCGTGCCTGATAAAATAAAGCGCTGCTATGATCTTGGGAGCCATGTCCCCTTCACCGAACTGCCCTTCTTTTATATATTTTTCCGCATCCCGTTTGTTAAGAAATTCCACCCTTCTCTGATTCGGTTTATTATAATTAAGATAAACATAAGGGACGTCAGTTAACATATAAAACTCATCAGCATTGATCCGCGATGCTAACAGAGACGAAGCAAAGTCCTTGTCAATTACCGCATCTATAGATTTTAGCATTTTATTCTCATCAATATATACAGGGATACCGCCACCACCTGCGGCAATCACAATGGCTCCCTTGCGGGCAATATTTTCAATCGAATCCCTGTTAAATATTTGAATAGGCATCGGTGAAGGCACAACCCGTCTCCACCCACCTTGTTTTTTGAGGCTTTCTTTAAAAATCCATCCTTTAGATCTGCGTAGTTCATCCGCCTCGTCTTTCGAGTATGTTTTTCCAATTCTTTTTGTCGGATTGTTAAAACCGGGATCATTCTTGTCAACAACTACCTGTGTTATTATGGTTACAATATCCTTTTCAATATTATTCTTTTGAAGGACATTTCTTAACGTTTTTTCGATCATATAGCCAATGCCACCCTGGGAATCGGCAACACAAATATCCAGTGGCATTTGGGGAATATTGTAAACTTGATTCCCCGCATCATTCCTCATTAGGATATTTCCTATTTGCGGTCCATTTCCATGAGTAATTACCAAATTATATCCGTCATCGATTAAATAAATTAAATTGGATAAAGTATCAGTGGTGTTTTTTTCCTGTTCTTCAATTGTTCCTTCTTGTCCTTGCCTGAGTAAGGCATTGCCTCCTAATGCTATTACAGCTAGTTTTTTCATTGAATAAAATTTTTGTAACCAATCAGTTCATATTGAAAAAAAATTTACCACAAAGGCACAAAGACACAAAGACACAAAGCTACACTAAGTTCTATATAACCATTCTTTTTATTCCATCTATGAACTTTAAAAGCTGCATTGACAATAGCTTTTCCTATTCTTTCCTCTTCCTGTGTTAATGGCATAAATTTACCTTTGTGATACTTAGTGTCTTCGTGTCTTTGTGGCATAATAAATTGGACTGATTAGTTGCAATTTTCTGTTACTATTACACTGTAAAATTAGTTAATAACTTTTGATACCTGAATAGTTGCAAATTTTAAAAAAAAATTGTGCATAAAGTTAAGTTATTTTTCAGAAATTAGAAAATGTAAAAAAAGTTGATATATTTGCACCTAAAATTTACAATTTGTGGCTAAATTATTTACTCATATAATATTTTCTTTTTCTTTCTTAATAATTTCCTTAACGGGTTGTGATGCTATATTTAAAAGAAATATAAAAGAAGGAATTATTGTTTTTGAGATAACTTATCCCGAAACAGATGCCGGTGATCTGATGGCTAGCCTCTTACCTAATGAAATGATATTAAAGTTCAAGAATAACATAACTGTAGGAGAATTCAATGCAGGTATGGGTATCTTTAAAACCTCACTGATAGCTTATCCGGATAGAAAAGAAATAGCACATTTGGTGAAAATTATGAATAAGAAATATGTTTTATTGATAGATTCAACTGAAATAAATGACCTCTATTCTGAATTGCCTGAGATGAAAATAGAATTAATTGATGAAACAAAAGTGATTGCAGGATACAAATGTAAAAAGGCAATCGTCACTTTTAAAGATAAAATAAAGGATGAATTCAGCATTTACTACACTAATGAAATAGATATAAAAAATCCTAACTGGTCTTCTCCTTTCCATGAAATTGATGGTGTGTTGCTTGAATACCAGTTGCGTAAATATAATTTTGAAATGCGGCTAACTGCAAAAGAAGTTAAACAGTCGAAAATTGACAGCAGTGATTTCGATATTCCTTCCGATTATAAAATGATTACTCAAGATGAAATGGATGAGATATTTGAAGGGTTTAAGGAAATTTAATAAAACCAGTCTGCTATTTACTTTTTAGTACCTTATCCGTCAAATCTTGACACATTTTGGCTGCGCCTTCGCGGGAGACATAATAAGTTTGAATATATTAATTCCTTTTTTGGTTTTGGCTTATCCAACTTATGTACTAAATAGCAATAATGGTTCGCAGAGAAAACCTATATAAAAAGATCACTTCATTCACAAGTAATCCCACCCTTACTAAAAGGCAGGGATCATCCTCCGGTGTAAAGGACAGAACATCAAAAAAAAGAAAGATATGGCGGATTAAATCCCTTTTTCAATTCTTAAAAAATGAACGCCTCCAAAAAGTAACCGGTTTATTGTTCCTTTTTATTTTCACCCCCTATTTGCTAATTGCTTTCACTTCTTACCTCTTTACATGGGATAATGACTATGATGTGGTTATGGGTTCATGGACTGAACTCTTATTTAACAGTGATTATATTGTTGATAATTGGCTGGGAAAGTTAGGAGCTATCATTTCACATCTGTTCATATATAATTGGTTTGGAATAACTTCATTCATTTTTATATTGCTGTTTGCCATTACAGGATTTAGGATATTATTCAAAATTTCACTGCTTCCGGTTAAGCGAACATTTAAATATTCTTTTTTTGCTTTGATATGGCTCTCTGTTGCCTTGGGATATGTTTTCCAAAATATTACTATTTCCAGGGAAGTACAGCATCTTATGGGTGGAGCATTTGGAGTAACATGTAACGGGTGGCTGGACGGCTTATTAGGCAATATTGGAACGGGTTTTTTCATTACCTTTATTTTTATGTGTTTTCTGATAATCTCATTCAATATCTCATTTAATTGGTTCAAAAGTAAAATAAAGGAAGATTTGCCTCTGGCAGAAAAATCCATTGATGATTTCAGCGCTGAACCGGCATCACCAGGATCCATAAAATTGGAAAGTGATTATCTCCCTGGCGAAATACAAAGTCCGGATTCTACAGGTAAGGTTGTTGAAACTGGAGAACAGGAAGGCGACATATTACAAGGTGAATTCAATTCAATTCAATTATCAGGTGATGACAAGATACAGGGAAAAGACAAGGATATAGAATTAATAATAGAAGAAAGCAAAGAAGATGATACCTTACCACCTGAAGAGGTTGATAGCAAGTCGGAATTTGGTGAATACGACCCTAAATTAGATCTCTCGTCTTATGAATTGCCACACATTGATCTGTTGGAAGATTACGGAAGCAGTGAGATCAAGGTAGATACAGAAGAGTTGGAAACTAATAAAGACCGCATCGTTGAAACTCTTGCCAATTACAGTATTGGCATTGATAAGATCAAAGCAACAATCGGCCCCACAGTAACTCTCTACGAAATAGTTCCGGCTCCGGGGATACGCATTTCAAAAATTAAAAACCTGGAAGATGATATTGCGTTAAGCTTAAGCGCTTTGGGAATAAGAATAATTGCTCCCATCCCCGGTAAAGGGACTATTGGTATTGAAGTACCTAACAGAAATCCTGAGATCGTTTCCATTCGCTCCATACTATCATCTGAAAAGTTCCGGAACTCTAAAGCAGAACTCCCCATAGGGCTTGGAAAAACTATCTCCAACGAAACATTTATTGCTGATCTTGCCAAGATGCCACACCTTTTAATGGCAGGCGCTACAGGACAGGGTAAGTCGGTTGGACTTAATGCAATAATGGTTTCATTGCTCTACAAAAAACATCCTTCACAGGTGAAGTTTGTATTAATTGATACTAAAAGAGTTGAATTAACCCTTTACAAAAAAATTGAACGCCATTTCCTTGCAAAGCTTCCCGATGCCGAAGAAGCTATTGTAAGTGATACCAAGAAAGTAGTGAAGACCTTAAAATCCTTGTGCAATGAGATGGACATACGGTATAAATTACTCCATGATGCCCAGGAGAGAAGTGTTGACAGATACAATGCGAAATTTATATCCAGAAAATTAAACCCCGAAAATGGTCATCGTTACCTCCCTTACATAATAGTGGTCATTGACGAATTTGCCGATCTGATCATGATAGCAGGTAAGGAGATTGAAGGACCGCTTACACGCTTAGCCCAGCTTGCACGTGCGATCGGGATCCACCTTGTAATTGCCACACAGCGCCCCTCAGTTAACATAATTACCGGAACAATTAAAGCCAATTTCCCGGTGAGAATTTCATTCAGAGTGGTTTCTAAAATTGATTCCAAAACCATTATTGATTCAAGTGGTGCCGATCAATTGATAGGCAAGGGAGATATGCTATTATCTATGGGAAGCGACCTGATACGCTTGCAATGTGCTTTCGTTGATACCCCTGAAGTGGAAAAGGTGAACGACTTCATCGGTTCGCAACGAGGTTATCCTGAAGCATTTTTACTCCCTGAATATGAAGAGGAAGGCGCTACTGAAGCTGCTGAACTTGGCAGCGGGGAAAGAGACCCTGAATTTGAAGCTGCTGCAAGAATCATAGTCCAGCACCAGCACGGGTCAGCGTCACTGCTGCAAAGAAGATTGAAATTGGGCTATAATAGAGCCGGCAGGATCATAGACCAGTTGGAAGCTGAGGGAGTTATCGGCCCTTTTGAAGGAAGCAAGGCAAGACAAGTGCTCATACCCGATGAATATAGTTTGGAACAGTTTTTGAGAATAAAGGATGAAGATAAAGAAGATTGAAGGATTATTGGATTGATGGATTGAAGGATTGTTTGGTTGCATGGTTGCATGATTGCTTGGTTGCATGGTTACTGGATGCTGGATACTGGATATTGTTATTGTAAATTGCCAATTGCCGACTTTAGACTGAATACAGGTAGCTGGTTACTGGGTTTTATAAATTGCGGATTTTAGATCGTGTATTAGAAGATTGACGGAAGAAAATACCTCGTAGAGGTATAATTATTGTAGAAAAAATATTACATATATCATCGAAATTCCCCGTAGGGGATAAATAAAATCAGTGCATTATTCTTTAAGATTAATAAACATTTCATAAAATTTAATAAGATGAGAAAATTACTAATAACTTTTTTTATCATTTTGCATTATACATTTTGCTCCCTTTATTCACAATTAAATGCTCAAACTCAGGGAGATATCGACCCTAAAGCCAAAGCAATTCTTGATGAAGTTAGCGCCAGGACAAAATCATATACTTCGATTAAAGCAGAGTTTATCTACACTCTTGAGAATAAGGTAGACAATATCACCGATTCACAGGAAGGCGCACTCTTGATCAAGGGAGATAAATATAAACTTGATATTTCCGGTCAGGAAATTATTAGTGATGGCAAGACCCGCTGGACCTACCTGAAAGATGTACAGGAAGTACAAATAAGTGAGCAGGAAGACGATGAGGGAACAATCAGCCCTGCAAACATTTTTACTATATATGAGAAGGGGTTTAAGTACCGGTTTTTTAAAGAAGAAACTATTGACGGCAAGTCAGTTCAGTTAATTAATTTATATCCTGTTGACGCAAAGGAAAAACCTTACCATACGATACAATTAACAATAGACAAGAATAAAAAACAGCTTGTCACTATCAAAATTTTAAGCAAAGACGGTAACGATTACATATACAAGATAAATAAATTCACAACCAACCTGCCTGTAGAAGAATCACAATTCACCTTCAAACCCTCCGACCACCCTGATGTGGAAGTGATTGATTTGAGATAATAGTCTTTTGAAAGTTTGTATGCCAATATCAGGAAATCATCACGGAAGCGTAACACTCCCATTAGCAGTACATCCATTGGCATCTGCCAATGACACCGTATATGTTCCGTCACATAAACTGGTTTGGAATTGGTCGGTATAGCCATTAGACCAAATCATAGTGAATGGAGGCGTCCCGCCTTGCGGGAAAAGGTAAGCATAGCCCGAGCATAGACAAGGACATGGTGTTAAACCCCCTGAAGTGTTTGCAACAAGAACTGCAGGTTCGTTGACTGTTACACCGGCATCAGCAGTATCAGTGCACCCGTCAATATCAGTAACATAAGGATAATAAGTTCCGCCACATAAACCGTTTGCTGTTGTGCCTGCTTGCGAACCGGGATCATCCCATTGATAAGTATAAGGAGTAGTACCACCTGAAGCAATTATTGTAGCAGAACCATCACAATCACCAAAACATGTGACACCGGTTGATGACACAAAATTAAGAACAAGTGGGGGAGTGGGATTGCAATTGTTGTTCATTGAGTTTATCCATGCTTCATTTGCAGCGTTGTTGGGCGTACCGGGTGTTTGGTCGGTACCGGCACTGCCAACAACCCAGTTTGCCTGGTTAAAAGGATCATCATCAACAGCATTGGTCATATACATAACATCACCGGCTGCACTGCCGGCAAAGTAAATATCCTGCATTTCGTCATTATTGCCCCATCCGATCGAAAAATAGGGCGCTGTAAGGTTATTCGGATCAACAACCTGGTATGAATCACTCGTATTTGCCATACTGGTTGTTGACCACCCACCTCCATTAATGAAAGTAATTGATAAGTAAGGCACAAAACCACTGGAGTTAGGTTCGGTAGTATTTCTATCAAACAAGTTACTGCTGGCGGGTATGACATAAGCACAGTCTCCGTTAGCGTCAGTCAGATCGTCAGCAGGTAAGTCAGGATTTTGGTCACCATTATTATAAATAAGAATTATAGTTCCTGCGGGAATGCACTCCCAAAATAAGTCATAGGAAAAGCGCATACAACCCGCGGCTATTCCCTGTCCTGCGCCAACAGGACTGTCGTGCCAGCCATTATTGTCATCGAAAATCCATCCACGCAGGTCAACACAGGAGTTGCATGTCCCATCACCAATGACTAAAATTTCAACATATTCCTGTGAGCCGGAAGGACCTTGGGAAACTTCATTTATAACGAATTGCGCATAACCTGGATAAGTGATAAAAAAGATTAAGAGAAGAATAATATACTTGTGTATAGAGTTCATTAGTCCCTAAAAAATGTTATTATTGACAACTTTGTTATTATTCAACAAAGCAGTCCATGTTAACGATATAATTATTGCGTATAAAAAATTTATTTTAATATAGAAACTTCAAAATCCAAAATAAATCAAAAACCCAACTGAAATGTAAAAAATATAAAACTATATTAAAGTAAGACGTTTAAATAGTTATATGGGTTGCTTTCTATCAATATAATTTTTTTTAATTAATTTACGAAGTTAAGTTCTTTATTAGTGGTAATTCGTGTAATTAGTGGCAAAATTTACAAAGCGATGTTCTCAGAACTTAACTCCATTCTCATTAAAAACAGCCAATCCGAAATTAGTTCCCATCCATATATTTCCCTTTTTATCTATGGCAATGGAAGTAACTGCATATGAGATCCCCGTGCCGGATATCTGATACGATATCCATTTGTTCCTATCAAGTTGAGCCAGACCACTATCAAAGCTTCCTGTCCAAACACTTCCATCGTTATCTATTGCAATTGAGATAACATTATTATCAGGAATTCCGGAGTTGGAGGTTTTGTATACGACCCAACCCCGGCTCTCTTTGGGAAGGTTAGTACCTTCAAATTTTGCCAATCCCCCAGAATAAGTACCTATCCATATATTATCTTTTTGATCTATTGCGATAGATATTATATAATCATCAGGCAAACCCGAATTTCGTATATTATAGACAGTCCAAAATGTTCCGTCATACTTTACAAGTCCACCGCCAAAAGTTCCGATCCATAAATTTCCGTACTGGTCTGAAGTGATTGAATTAATAATATTACAGGGCAATCCGGAATTAATGGTGTCATAAACCAACCATTTCAAACCTCCCTCTGAACCTGAACCCCATGATGTGGAACTGAGTTTCACTAATCCTTGGTCCGTACCAAACCACTTTGTTCCACTATCATCGACATGAATAGTTTTAACTGAATTACTTGGCAGGGGAGAGTTCCTCATTCTATAAAAAATCCATTTTGCAAGCGATGAAATTTTATCAGGATTAAATGTACGATCTTCAATTGTGTATTTATAAAAAGGGAGACCGGAATTGTACATAATAGAAGATTCGGATATAAGAAGTTTTGGTGCTCCGTCCTCCGGTGTGGCTGTCCAGATATCTCCGCTCGGGTCTATGGCTATTGATCTGACTGAAGTGTCATTCATCCTGCAGTTCTTTTTGTTATAAACGATCCAGTTTTTCCCGTCAAATCTTGTTAAACCAAAATCGGTTCCGATCCACTTATTCCCTTCTTCGTCTATTGTAATTGAAAGAACATTATTGTTAGGTAACATCGAGTTATAGGAGTTATAGATGATCCATTTGGAAGAATTGGCATTTTGGGCTTTTACGCAAGGAATTAAGGAAGCGGAATAATGTATTATAAGGAAGTAAGCGATCAAATGCCGTGAAATAGAAGAAATAGAATTATGCATGGATTTTGGTATTTATAGCTGGCACTTTAAAAGCTGTTTTTATATTTTTTCTTGCTAAATTTCCGTCAACCTGCGGATAAAGAACAGCAATGAATTTTTTAAAAACTTTGCGGTACTTTGCGTTCCGATAGCTATCGGGACGGGATTGCGAGAGATACACTGTCTTGCAGCCAATATTTGAACGGTTGAAAATAATTACATTTATTTCTGCAATTTAGTACTAAAAGCTATACTTGTTATCATCTATCAGTTTATCAGCTATTCTTCTTCTTGCTTCTTTTACGTTTACACCGGCAACAAGTATGTAATTCCTGAGTCCTTTTAATAAAAGATCCTGCTGATCACTTTCAGCAAAAGAATAAATAGCTTCCCGTCCTGATAAATTGATCTTTCCGGCAGTGTCATAAACAAATACATCTACGATATCCTTATAAACATCTATGTTATCCTTAATTTTAAGTCCTTCCAGTTTTTCAACCCTTGCAATTAATGATTCAGCGACATAAAGCTCTGTGATTATATCGGAAATATTGTTGAGTATTTCCTGCTCAAACAGGAGTTTTCTCTGGAACTTCTCTGAACATGATTTGATAAGCATTAATGCTGCTTTTTTGAAATTTCTGACATATTCCCTTTTCTCTTCATAGTAGTTTTCATTTTCAATGGGTTTCGGAAACTCAGGAAGTCCTGGTAATTCATCCATTACGGCATTTGCATTTCCAAACAGGTCAAAATCACCTTTCATGGCGCCTTTCATTGCCGTATCCACCACTAATAACCTATTAATTTCATTTGTTCCTTCAAATATCCGGTTAATTCTTGAATCACGATACGATCTTTCAACTTCTGTTTCAGCGGAGAATCCCATTCCACCATGGATTTGTACTGCTTCGTCAACAATATAATCCAGGGCTTGAGAACCAAAAAGTTTCAGAAGTGCACATTCTACAGCAAAATTACTTGCACCTGCAATATTAGCTTTATCTTTATCCATTCCTTCCCCGCGATATCTTTGAATAGCATTATCAATATCATAGCTTGCCCTGTAAGTTGCTGATTCTGTTGCGAAAACTTTAATCACCTGTTCGGCAAGTTTATATTTGATTGCACCGAAATTAGCGATCTCAGTGCCAAATTGTTTCCTTTCATTGGCATAATTTACAGAATGGGTTATTGTTGCCTTTCCTGCACCTATTACATTTGCAGCAAGCTTGATACGACCAATATGAAGTATGTTAAGAGCGATCCTGAACCCTTCACCTCTCTTACCAAGTAAATTATTTACAGGAACTTTCACATCATTATAGAATATTTGTACTGTTGAAGATCCTTTGATACCCATCTTTTTTTCTTCAGGACTAAAAGAAACACCCGGATAATCTCTTTCAACAAGAAAAGCGCTTAATATACGGTCGTTCTCGATTTTAGCAAATACTGTCTGCAATTCCGCAAAACCTCCATTAGTTATCCACATTTTTTGTCCGTTCAGGATATAATGCTTTCCATCTTCCGTAAGTATTGCCTTTGTTTTTCCTGAATTTGCATCAGAGCCGGCATTTGGTTCTGTAAGGCAGTATGCGGCAGCAATTTCCCCGGTTGCCAGTTTGGATAAATATCGTTGCTTTTGTTCATCGTTCCCGTAATATAAAAGAGGCATTGTTCCAATACCGGTATGTGCCATAAAGGCGACAGAATATGAATTGGATGCTCCAATTGCCTCGGAAGCACGCATAGCAGTAAGAAATGATTGATCAAATCCACCATATTCCTCCGGTATAGTTATCCCTAATAAACCCAGTTCACCGGCTTTGGAGATCAATTCACGCATTAAGCCGGGTTCATTGGAATCTATCTTATCCATAATAGGTATTATCTCGGCATTAAGGAAGTCTTTACATGACTGGGCAATCATATTTTGTTCTTCGTCAAATTCTTCGGGAATAAAAATTTTCTTGGCAGAAATATCCCTTACAAGAAATTCTCCGCCTTTTAGCGCTTTAGTATCTTCCATTTTATTGCCTATTTTATTAGTATCGGAATTTCAATATTATTTCTTCCGCCAACTGGCGGACAAAGGACGCCAAGAATTATAAATTATTGACTATTCTTGTAATACCCTTTTTTATTAGATTTACATTGAAATTAACAAGTAATCCTAATTTTAAATCAGTTAATTTTAAGTATGTCATAAATATTCTCTTTGCGTTCTTGGCGTCTTTGCGAGAGACATTTTTTAATCAACTTACAAAGTTATGTTCTATAGCTCAAAGGCTGTAAAGATAAAATTTTATTAATTTATTTCAATAAAACAACTTGAAACATCACAAAATCATTATTGTATTCAAACGATGAATCAATTTTATTACAGTTTTGACTTAAAAAAAGTTTTTTGGCATAACCGCTTAACCTGATGTTATGTTGAGTTAAATTATCTTTTTTTAGGAATAGTAGTTCAATTTCTTTCCATAATATGGGGCTGTTCGTCCAGCTCACACCTAATGCTTTAAATACGGCTTCTTTACAGGAGAATCCAAGCGGGAAACAGATACTTTTATTAAATGACAGATTGATTTTTATTTCCTGGTTGGTAAATACATCTTTAATAAGGGGTGATAATGAAATGTGGGTTTGTAAATGCTTTTTAAATCTGTTTATTTCTTCAATATCTATACCACACCCAAATATTTTCATGGTTTTATATCGTTCATTTGTAATATGTAATGGTAAGTGATAAAAAAGGCCCTTTGGGGAAAATTTCAGTTTCTCGGTTTTCAGTTGTCGGTTTCCAGTTTATCAGTTATCAGTTTATCAGTTGTACAGCAAAGAACCGACTGACTGAATAACCGTCAACCGATAACTGACAACTGATAAGCCGAAATAATCAATGATAAATTATCGTTGACATATCCGCCTATATTTGGCGGATGATTTTTTAAGAACCTAATTTATATTAATGATGTCATTCTCATGTTCAATGATCAGCATTTGCATGTCTATTAATTCTCCAATTGTTTCAACGGGATTTTTAACAGAGTATTTACCAATGGTTTTGAGTTCTATATTTAAATCATATTTTTTCTTGAATATTTCAATTAGTTCAAGGAACATCAAAGAATCACCATCAAGGTCTTGAATAATACTGGTATTGTCATGAATCTCTGAGATGTCAACTTCACATTCTTCTGCAAAAAAATCATAAACGATATTTTTTACTTCGATTCTGGTTTTATCTGTTATTGCTGCCATGGTTGTTGAAATATTAGTAACTACATTTATTTCAAAAAGAGATTTAATAATAAAAATGAAAGCTATAATCCCATTGATCATTTATTTTTATAATATCCATTTCATAATAAATGGCATTTTGCAAACTAATCATTATATTATGCTTTTTTGAGAGTCCTCCTTCATATAGTTCAAAATATAAAGGAACTCCATCACGTTCAACAAGTCTTCCTTGGGCAAAATCGATTGCAGTAAATACTTTTTCATCTCCATTAGGGAAATGTAAAATGTATTCAACTTTACTGCCCTTCTGGGAGCGTGCTATTGAAAGTTTTAATTCAGTTATAAAATCAGCAGAGAAAACTGCATTAAAAGTAAAAATGGCAAGTAAAATTAAAATTAACTTTTTCATAATTTGCCTTTCGTTTGATTGGTTAATAATTTAGTTAATTAATGTGCGAAGTTATGTACTTTAATCTTCATATTTTTTCATAACAAGAGTAATATTATGTCCGCCAAAGGCGAAAGAATTTGAAATCGCACAATCAATAGTGTGTTTTCGCGAATTATTTGGAACATAATCCAGGTCTAATTCAGGATCTTTTGTGTCAAGATTAATAGTAGGAGTTATAACATTATTTATTATACTTAAAATAGTTATTATTGCTTCAATTACGCCAGCAGCTCCGATAGTATGACCTATCATTGATTTTGAAGAAGAGACAGGAATCTTATCAGCTAAATCGCCAAATACTTTTTTTATTGCCATGGTTTCATATTTATCATTGAGAGTAGTTGACGTACCATGGGCATTAATATAATTAACAGCTTCTTTTTTAACATTGGCATTTTTTAATGCTAATTCCATTGTTTCAGCCATTCCTTCTCCATCTTTCATTGGCGCCATGATATTATATGTTTCACAGGTAATACCATAATCAGCTATCTCTGCATATATTTTAGCATTTCTTGCTTTGGCTGATCGTTCTGATTCTAATATTAAGATACCTGCACCTTCTCCGATCACAAAGCCGTCTCTGTCTTTGGAAAACGGTTTGCTTGCTTTTTCAGGATGTTCGTTGTCAGTTGAAATTGCATAAAGCTCATTAAACCCTTCTATTTCTTCAGGATTAATAATGGAATCTGCACCTCCTGTAATGATCATATCAGCCCGGTCGTTTTTAATCAGATCATAAGCAATACCAATGGCATATCCAGAGGAAGAACATGCAGATGCTGTTGTGAAATTAGGCCCTCCAAGTCCGTATTCAAGAGCTATCCAGGCAGACATGGCATTACTCATGCTTTTGATAATAGTGTTTTTTGATGTAGTGTCTTTTTCAATGCTGCTGTTCCCTGTGTTTACAACTCCAAGAACAACTCCGCATCTTTTATTATTAAATTCCTCAAAGTTAATATTGCTTTGTTCAACAGCTTTTTTTGCGCAAACAAAGCACATCCGTGTAACCCTTGTCATTTGCTTTGCAAGCCGTTTTTTTATGAAGCTTTTTGAGTATTCTTCAAATTCATCGGGAACTTGTGCTGCAATTTGTGTTAAATTATTTGATGGGTCAAACAACGTTATTCTTTTCACTCCGCTTTTTCCCTTAACAAGGTTACTCCAGGTCTCTTCCGCATCAATACCAAGCGCGGTAATCATATTATATCCGGTGATTACGACTTTTTTGCTCATTTTATATTTTATCGTATAGGAATTTTAATGTTTTTTTTTGCCACTAAAACTCAAAAGCACTAAATCCCACTAAATTATTTAACAATTGTTTTAATTTTTTTGTTGGATTTAGTGTTTTAGTGATTTCGCGGCATTCTTTTTTAATCAATTAATGAAATTATGTTCTAAACAAAAGTATGAATTTTAAACATTTTCCATTCTTTTACGGAAAAGGACATATATTTTATGCACTAAGTAAGGGAAATATCTTAAACAAAAAGAACTGATCTTTCCGACAACAGGAAATATTGTCGAGCTGAATTTTCGTTTCAGGATATTATTAAGTATGGATCTTGCAACTGTTTCCTGTGATTGATCTAAATATGCAGGTCTCTTGGTGACCGGGACAGCTGAGCCATCAGCTGCAAGGACTGTTTTATCCGGATCATTCTCAGTAAATCCAATATAAACAATACCTGTATGCACACCTGTTCCTGACAATTCAAATTTGAGTGATTCAGCAAGACCTCTAAGAGCCATTTTTGCAGCACTATACGCGGATGAGGTTGGCAAACCATGTTTTCCTGTAAAGCTGGAGATAAATATCAGATGACCTTTTGTCTTCACCAGATGAGGTAAAGCATACATGGAAGGATAAACCGAACCGAGGATATTAACATCAATTATTTTTTTAAATACTTCCGGTTTGAGTTCCATAAATTGGCTACGCTGGATAACACCGGCATTATTTATCAGGATATCCAGTTTGCCAAACCTGTCAATGGCTTTTTGTATCAGTATTGCAGCATCTTCAGCAGAGGCAACATCAGCTTGTACCGCAATGACCTCGTATCCCATTGAGGTCATTTCACTAAGTGTTTTGTCTAACTTTTCCTTATTTCTTCCGTTTATCACAATTGATGCACCCAGTTCGGCAAGTGCAAAAGCAGTTGTTCTGCCTATACCGCCATTAGAGCCAGTAACGATTGCTACTTTGTTCGTAAAAAATTTTCTTTTACTCATTTTATCACTTATGAGACATACTAATTAGTGTCCGTCTATAAAGTCCGAATGTTTGGATGAATTTTAAAATTACAAATTACAAGTACCAAATAACAAATAAATCACAATGCTCAAAAACTCAATGACCAAAACTGTTTCGGTCATTTGATAATTGATAT
>JBDRNO010000007.1:0-6916 GCA_043811005.1 Bacteroidota bacterium
AATTTATTGCGAATATACGAATAAATAATGTTTGACGCCATGGCCAGTAAGGGATTGCGGTGCTGCGTTTCTATCGCCAGATTCAAAACTTGATGTGGGTGATGCACTATGCATACCGTTGAAACCCTTATTGGCAATAGCGTGTGTTGGCGGTAGTTGTTTGTTGGATTCAATTAAAGATCCTTGAGTATTATTTTTTTCTTTTCTTGGTTGTCCAATATGCTGAATTCTTTTGAAATATAGTCAATTTGAATGGCAGGGTTGTCCCCTGTTTTCGACAAAGTCAATATTATTTCGGTCTGATTAGCAGTCCATTTTCTTTCGACACGTAAATTTCCTTTAGATAAGTAAATTGCCCATTCAGCATCAGTAACAAATTCTTTGTTTATTGCCTTAATTGATTTTGAGATTGGTTCCCCATATTTTAGGATTAGTAGTTCCTCAAACATCTTATAATCACGTATATAGAAATTAATATTGGTATAATTAGGTGTCAAGTAATATTTTCCTCTAAATAATTTATTTGATGTTGAAAAAAAGTAAAAAAGGTTTCCTTCAATTTCAGCTAAAGAACAATCATAAATAATAGATGATGCAGTTTCTGTTTTAAGTTTATTTGTCTCAGCCGCTTTTACAGAAGAAGGGTCCATTCCCCACGAGGTGTTTCTGAAGTTAGTTTGTGCTGAAATAGTATTGGTATAGATAAGCATTAATACAATTCCAACAATGATTGTCAATTTTTCAGTTTTCATAGTTTTTGTTTTATAGGATTATTAATTTCTAATTTTTTTTGCAAAGGTATATTAAATTTATCAATTTATCTTACAATTACCGCCAACGGCAGGCGGAGTTTACCCTGAGGGACGAAGGGCTACATTTAGTTATTCGCTGATTTCTGATACAAATTAACAAAATAAACCCCATAAGAAAAAAAGTTATTAAGATCAATACTGAATTACGCATACTTCCTGTAAATGCCTCTATATACCCATAGCAAGCTGTTCCGAGAACAGTCGCCAGCTTTGCCATCACATCATAAAAGCTGAAATAAGATGCATGGTCCTGGGTTTGTGGCAGCATCTTGGAATATGTAGAACGGGAAAGCGCCTGCATGCCGCCCATTACCAATCCTGCAAAAGCAGCCACGATTATAAATCCGGTTGAGCCATATACAAAATATACCCCTATGCAAATCCCTACCCAAATACAAATAGAAATGATAAGAGCGTTAATATTTCCTGTTAGCTTCGATAAATAAGAAAATAAATATGCACCAATAACACCAACTATCTGGATTATCATAATTGTAATGATCAAAAGATCCGTATCCAATTCAAGCTCCTTTTTTCCGAAATTTGCCGCCATGTACATTACTGTTTGCAGCCCGGCAATGTAAAAGAAAAAAGCAAAAAGAAATATTTTCAAAGATTTAAGTTCTTTCAACTGCTTCCATACAAATCCCAACTTTTTGTATCCATTAAACAAATAATTCCCTTCTGGCTTCCTGTTATAAATATTCCCGGGAAGCTTACTAAAAGTGATCTGTGAAAAGCCAATCCACCAAATCCCTACTGATAGGAAAGATATCTTTGAAGGTAATTCCGGGTCAGTAATACAGAACCAAACCGGGTTTTTTATCATCAGCAAATTAAAAATCAATAATATTATACTGCCTATGTAACCATAAGCATATCCTTTAGCGCTGATCCTGTCATGATCTTTTGGTTCTGCAATTTCGGGCAGGAATGCATTATAAAAAACAATACTTCCCGAATAACCCATACTTGCCAGGATAAAAGCTATTATCCCAAACTCAATATTGGTTCCTGCAAACCAGAATAAAGCAATACATGAAAAAGCCCCGAGGTATGTAAAAAACTGCATAAATCCTTTCTTGCTTCCAGTATAATCAGCAATGGAGGATAATAAAGGAGATATTACAGCAACAAGAAGAAATGAAACAGATACCGCATAAGCGTAAAGTTCCGTGTTAACAAAGTTAATGCCGAAAAATGAAACGATATCACTATTTCCTGTCCGGGTTACCTGGATATAGTAAATAGGGAATATTGTGGATGTAATAACTAAGGAGTAAACGGAATTTGCCCAATCGTAGAAAGCCCAGGCGTTTACTATTTTAGATTTTAGATTTATGATTTTAGATTTTAAGTTAAATAAGCTTTCTAAAAATTCATGAAGCTAAATTGTTAAATGGCTATGGTTACAACAAAAATACGTACATGCAATCACCCTGTATCTTACATGCTGCATTTTGCATCCGGCATTCAATATCCAATATCCAGTAACCAGCGACCAATAACCAGAAACAATCACTTTATCACCCAATCAATCCTTCAAACGCAGTGTTAAATTTTCTATACTTTTTATCGAACCAACCACAGTAACTATGTCATGAAGCCGTAACCTGGAATAACCGTGGGTGACCATCATGTGTCTGCCACGCATAACTGAAAGAATGATTACATCGGCAGGAGCCCGCAGATCGCGCAAAGCTATACCATGCAAATTGGGATTTAGCACCTCCAGATCCACGGTATCCTGGTTTTCTTCCATACCCAGAAGCAGGGAAGTAGCAACGGGAGAGCGCACGAGATGATCAAGCAAACTTACTATGGCAGTGGAAGGTTCAACGATTAAGCAACCAAGCTCATGAAAGCGGTCGAAATTAGTACGGTCGTTCAGGCGGACAACAAGGTCTTTGGTGCCAAAGTGCTCATAAGCCATCTCGCAGACCTGGTAGTTTTCCTTATCGGATAACATTGTTACAATAGCTTCTGCGTTTCCGGCATTAAGCTCTTTCATCGTCTTCAATGATAAACCGGAGATAGCTTGAATATCCACACCAACATCCAATACTTTATCCATTATCACCTTTCTTGATGCGATCTTCACTTTCCAGCCGTGTTCCTGCAACTGCCGGGCTAAAGCAAACGATTGCCCTTCCAGCCCAAAGATGATGGCATAAGGCTTGCCCTCCAGTTTGGGCGTTTCTGCGCGTGGATGACCTTCTCCAACAAGATAAATCGCCCACTTGAACAATGGTGGACCAACGAACTGGTTTAGCACTATTACTCCTATGATCACTGTAAAAAACTCAGTCCCCCATTCAGTGAACGCTCCCATGACTATAGTTGCCAAACCTATTGAAACACCTGCCTGGGTTACATAAGGCATCCAGCTAATTCGATTATAACGCATGGGATCGCCTCCTAAGTATCCGCCAACGAAGCCGGCTATAACCAAAGCTAACAAGCGAACAGTAAACAATATCAATGCGATTACCCATACTTTAGCAAGGATATTCAATGAAATGGACGCACCGGTCAGAGTGAAAAAGACAACATAAACCGCTGGTCCGGCATCCTTCAGGATTTTCAGGAACTCAGCCCGGTATTTGCTGTAATTAGTAACTATAAAGCTTCCGATTATGCATATGAGCAATGGCTCTATATAGATCTCAAAGGGTAACTGTTGCTTGCTCCATTCACGAACAAAGTGAGAAAGCACATATACTCCGTAGCCCGCTAGCAAGATCATTGCTGTTTTCACCAGGATAGCAGTTGGAATGGAAAGAATTATACTCAGCACCTTGCCAAGGATATAGCCAATTCCAAAAGCAAGCAGCAGCTCGAATAAAAGAAGTATGATGAAATACAGGTTAAAACTCACTCCATGTACAAGCGCCTTTGAAATAGTAAAGCTAACAGCAAACAGCATGATCACTAAAAAGTCCTTTAATACAGTTACCCCCATTACTGTTTGGGTGAAGGGGCCTTTTGCCCGCAGTTCGTTTACAATTGCAATGGCAGAAGCAGGGGAACGTGCTACGAAGATCGTTCCAGCCAAAATAGAAACGGAAATTTTGCTTCCCATAGACATGGTCAGCATGAAGGGGATGTAGTCAGCCAGGTAGAAAACAGCCAGGCTGCCGAGTGTGAATGTAACCACGAGTTGCCCGAAGGTCATCCAGATGATGCTTTTGTAGCGACTCCTTAGTTCCCTCAGGTAGAGTTCAGCAGCCGCAGCGAAGGCGATGAATGCTAAGGAAAAATCGTTTACGAAGTTCAGGTTTCCCATTGCCTCCAACGGGATCAGATCTAATACAAATGGTCCGGCAAGTATACCCATGATTAGAAATCCGGTGATCAGAGGCAACCGTACTTTTAAGAAGAGCTTGGCGATCTGATTTGAGGCAACCGCAATTATAATAAAACCCGCAAGAAAAAATAATATCTCAAGATAATTTTCCATCATAAATTTGGAAAAATAATGAAATTTGCAGGAAGAAGGAAATAAAAATACTAATCAATTCTTAAAACCTTTGCTCCCCGGATCATGTTTTTTTTAAGCTGAACTAATGCTTCATTGGCATCTTCCAGTGAAAACTCCTGAATTTCCGGTTTGATGGGAATTTCAGCAGCAAGTTCCATGAACTGTCTTATATCGCTCCTCGTTACATTCGCCACACTCTTTATCTCCTTTTCCATCCACAGATGTTCGGAATAATTTAATTGCATGAGGTATTCCTTGTCCACAGCTTCTTTGCGAATCGCGTTGATCACCAGTCTCCCGCCGGGTTTCAGGTTCTTCATTGCCTCTACTACAGGTTTCCATACCGGTGTTGTGTCAATGATACTATCCAGTTTTACTGGTGATTCGTTCTCTGTTTCACCTGCCCAGCAAGCCCCAAGCTCTATCGAAAATTTTCTTTCTTTTTCACTTCTGGCGAAAACAAAGACCTTTGAGTTTGGGAATTTATACCTTACCATTTTCAATACAAGGTGACCTGCCGCTCCAAATCCGGTCAAACCAAGATTCTGCCCGTTTTTCAGGTTGCACAGTTCCAGTGACCTGTATCCTATTGCGCCTGCACATAAAAGAGGAGCCGCTTCTACATCGGAAAAGATATTGGGAATACGATAGGCGAAATCCTGGAGAACAGTCATATACTCCGCATACCCTCCGTTAGCATCCCTGCCGGTTGCCATGAAATCTTTGCACAGGTTCTCATTTCCGTTCAGGCAAAATTCACACTTTCCGCAAGCTGAGTAAATCCATGCAATGCCAACCCTGTCTCCGATCCGGAAAGCATTAGCTCCGCTGCCGGTCTCACGGACATGTCCAACCACTTGATGACCTAGAACAACAGGTAAACGCGGTGGAGGTGTTCTGCCTTCGATCTCGTCCAATTCAGTGTGACAAACTCCGCAGGCAGTGACTTTAACTAATATCTCTTTTTCTCCGGGAACAGGGTTTGGCAAATTTGTTAGTTCCAAAGGGTGGGGGTTTTCTTCCAGATTGCAAAGAGTATTTAATACCATTGCTTTCATATAGCTTGATTTTGATATTCCTTAAAATTATTGAACTAAAAATTAAGCTAATTTGATGTTTTGCCACGAATTTCACTAATTTTCACTAAATTTTTATGTAAATTCGTGTAATTAGTGGCTATTCACTCAAAATCCGGATAAAGCAGATATCCTTTCCGAATTACCTTAAATTTTTCAAGGTCTTTTTGCCAGGTTTTGCGGATTTCCATCTCGCTTACACCATCAATTATTTGCTGTCTCATTGTAGAGCTACCTGTGAGGTTATCAAAGTAATCATTAAAGAAATTTTCTTTATCAGGTATGCTTTCATAGGCGCTGGTTAACCAATACAAGTATATTTTTTTATAATTCTTTATAAATACTTTTCCAAACATTGACAGATCATAGCCATAGCATTTCACCCCTTTATAGGGAGGGTTTTTGCTTGCACCCGGGATACTGCGTGGGGTGAAGGTATACATTCCTTCCCGTCCGTCAGTGCGGGATGTGTTAACCTCATTTGAAGAAGGTGGATTTGTTTTTTGCATATCGGGATGGCCGACAACCTGGAATGGCATATCAGTGCCCCTGCCAACGCTGATAACAGTGCCCTCAAATAATCCAAGCGTAGGATACAGGTAAACCGAGACCATATTGGGTAGGTTGGGAGAGGGCTTTACAGGCAATTGGTAATGATCCTTATGAGTGTAACCTTCGCATAAAATGTGAAACAGTTCGCATTTAACCGAATTTTTAAGCCAGCCCTGTCCGTTGATCATCCGGGCGTATTCAGCCATGGTCATTCCGTGAATGACAGGTACTGGGTGAAGGCCTGAAAATGATCTATACTTTTCTTCCATCACAGGACCGTCAACGTAAAACCCGTTAGGATTGGGTCTGTCGAGAACCAGGAATTGCACATTATTCTCTGCACATGATTCCATTGAGTAATGCATGGTTGAAATATAGGTGTAAAACCTAACACCAACATCCTGAATATCAAATACCATTATATCAATGTCTTTTAATTCACTTGACTTAGGTTTAATATTTTTACCATACAATGAAATGACGGGTAAGCCCGTTTTCTTATCCTGATAATCTTTAACATGCTCCCCGGCATCAGCATCGCCCCTGAAGCCATGCTCCGGGCTGAAAACTTTCCTGATATCAACACCTATGGCTAAAAGACTATCTACAAGATGGGTGTTTCCTATCAAGGACGACTGGTTGGCAATAATTGCAATCGATTTACCTTTCAACAAAGGCAGGTAGAGGTCGGTTCTCTCCGCACCAACCTTGATGGTTTTATTATAGAGAAGATTCTCTGAAGATTGTTGGGCAAAGGCAATTGTTAAAAACAGAAAAAACAGTAAATTTGTTATTGTTATATTGTTAAATTGTTTCATTGTATCTTAAATAATTGTTATTTATACAGTTTTGTGGATGGTAAAAGGTTGTTTTCGTATTTTCGTACAAAATTACTCACTTTAATGTTTAATTTTAGCGGTGTTCGTGAATTCCGCTTCGCTCCATTTCGTATTTCGTAGCAATAATGAATTTAAAAGTGACTATTTTTTGAACAC
>JBDRNO010000008.1:0-3957 GCA_043811005.1 Bacteroidota bacterium
ATGGTAATTATGGTGCTGATCAAACGCAATCGGTTAGTAAAGATGATACATATTTTAATCATTATGATGCTGGTTATGATTATTATGGTTATGAGATAAACTATCTGAACAATTATGTTTTGAGTGATGACAAAGTTGATAATACTTTGTTGAAAAATTTAAAACTATTAAATGAAAACCCATGCTTTTCTGATGTTGAATTTGAATATAAACTGACTGACTTTACAAACGTATATAAAAACTTTATTTGTAATGACACGATTGATTTATCTAATGTACTTGATGTGAATTATAAGGTCTTTAAATATAATACAGATGATCAAAATTTATCGGTAATTCTCGATAAAGAATTTGATATGGCTAACTTTCTAAATCATAAGTTATTCAAACTTGAAGTCCTTATAAAAGATTACAAATTTGACTTCACTAACCCTGATTATGAAAATGTTCTTGTATGGACATATCACGCACGGAGATATACTATCAAAAACCTTTCGCTGTACGAAAGTATAAGGGAATCATTATCAAGGCAAAACATCAAAGACAGAAAACTCTATACATTTTATATAGATATGAATAATCTTGAATCATAAACTTTAATCACTATGGATTTTATTAAAAACATACTAAATTTCCTTGATTTCTCAATGGTGAGAAATCAAAAGCAGTTTGAAGCAGCTGCTTCAAATATGCTTTTGGGTACATTGGTTTTTATACCCATCATTACAATTATTGCAATATTAATAGTAAATAGAATTAGATATCAGAGCGGGGCAAAACCAAAGGATATACTTAAAAGAAGAGTTGTTTTTTTCATTTTTATTGGGATTGTCGCCATATTTTATGTCGCAATGGGTTATTTTAATTCAATGGCAATTATGAATCCAATGTTCAAAGCAAGATATATGACAAAATTATATATGAACACCGGAATTGCGGTTGGATTGTATGTGGTCATTTTTATTTTGGCGTCATTGCTGCTGGCTGTTTTTTTCAACTGGTATAAAACACAAACAGTATTTCGCAGCAAACAAAAATTATTTGGAGTGCTTTAAATAACCTTAAAAAACACAACAGATTATGGCAGAAAAAAGATCGTATCCGTTGTTTCTGATCACCGCTGGTGGTACAGGAATGAGGTGTCTGCAGGCATTTGTCAATGCCTGTGCTATAGGTATGTTCCCTGAAAAAGAAGTGAATATATTGTTGCTGGACACGGATGCAGAAAACAAAGACAAGAAAAATGTAGAAAACCTGATTGCCAAATATAAAGAGCTGGAACCTGAATCGCCACAAAAAGAAGGGTATTTTTCCGCAAAGATCAACCTCTACACTTTTGTCCCCGATTATTCAGAAGATTCACGGAGGCGCTTTACATTGCTTTCACAATTAGAGGCAGGTGATTCGCAAACAAACAGGCAATTGACTGATATGTTCTATGAAGAAAGTGTTCAGGAGTTTGACCTTGCGCATGGCTACCGGGCACAAACCCATCTTGGATCCAATCTTATGTATCACGGTTTTATTGAAGAAATAAGAAAAGCCATCAGGAGCGAAGATTATAAATCACAGAGCAGTTTGTACCATTTTCTGAATAAAATTAATACAGCGAACACATCCGGGCAAGCAAGTGTATTTGTTTTGGGGTCCACTTTTGGAGGAACGGGCGCTTCAACCATCCCCATTATGCCGAGAGGAATCATGGATTCTGTAGGTATGATCTCAGGTGGAGTGATCAAAACAGAAAACATCTTTTTTGGCGCTGTGATACTGACCGATTATTTCGGATTTGATGCTCCATCAGAAGAGGAAATGCGAAGAGAAAAGGTCATAGCAGATGCCCAGTTTTTCCCATACAACACAGCCGCTGCATTAATGTACTATATCAAAGACAAAACCATACTTGATACCTATAAACAATTCTACATCGTTGGATGGCCCTTCGAAAAGCTGAGCACAAACGATTATAAAAAAGAAGTGCTGGGTGAAGAAGACAGCAGCACAATAACCGGTGGAAAAGCGCAGGAAAATCCGGCTCACGTCCTTGAAATGATAACATCTTTTGCAACAAAGCACTTTTTTGACATTGAAAAAGAAGAATTTAAAAAAATCACTTCAACCCGGGTAAAATACAATACCGTGGAAACAAAAAACGGCTCGCCAATTTTTCAGTTTAAAGATTTTATTGCTTATGAAGGTGGTAAGGCGAATGTTTTTAAGAGAAATTTACACAGTTTTTATTCCTTCTGCCTGTTAATTCAGGAAATATATGATCAGGATATAGAAAACTTTACAAAAAACCTGTTCATGCACAACTACAATTATGATTTGCCTGTTGCCAAAAAGGAAGCGCTGAGTTACTTCATTGATAATTTTGCTTATAAAGTTGAAACAACAGATGGAGACAAAAAAAGAGTACCCGGATGGTTGCCGCAGATGTACTACAAATTGAGCAGACCGGAAGAATTCCTTGAAGTGCCGGAGGATTGTCTGAATACAACAGAAATGGTGGATCGCAGTAGTTGGCACAAAGTAATAACAAACTTAACCGGCAATAAAAATCCTTACGATCATTTCTTATCTTCTTTTAAAAAAATCAACAGAGTAAAAAATGGTAGTGTCCAGGAGCTTCTTGGCGCTGTTTTCAATAACTACAAACATTACCTCCAAACAGAACGGGAAGTAAAAGCTGAAAAAGAAAAGAAATTCGAATGATAATCTAAAATACCGATAAATATGGAACAGGAAAAAGAAACAAAAAAAGAAAAGGGTATTCGCATAGCAGTTTTGCCTAATAACGCTAACCTTGCGGAAGGTCAGGTTGAATCAACTAAGGACCCTTGGCTGGATATGACCCAACCTGCAAAATTCGTAGAGGAAATTGAACTGGCAGGACTGGATGTAGAAGGTGGCGAAGTGTATCGCATCCTTACGGGAATCCCTTCCCCGTGGGCAAGAGCTTACATGATGAATAATGCGTTGAACCGAAAATACTATCCCTTTGATCAGAAGGATCAATTAACAGGGATGGACACATTATACGCTGCCCTGCAAAACGAATACAAAGGATTGATTGCCTGTCTTGCTCTTAATAATTCAAGAATAACAGTACAGAAAGTGCCTCTATTGTATTCAGATAAAATTGATTACAATGAAGTGAAAAACCCGCTTTCACTTGTTGAAAACATCTATGAAGTGTCTGGCGCTTTCGGGAACATGCTGTTTGAAGATAAAGGGCTTTGGTCTAACCCAAAAGCATTAAAAGACGACCACAATCCCTCTTATTTCCAGTTAATAAAATTTGACAATATTGTAATTGGCGCTACAAACCCAAGGTCATTAATTTACCCCGCAGCTAACTATAACCTGAAAAGCAAGCAGATATCTTTTTATAAAAAGGGAAGATTTACTGATCCCCTGGAACATCTTGAAGCTAAAAAACTTGAGAAGCTTTATCATTACATAGGTAAAATAAAGGAAAACTCCAATTCCTATGATAAACTTATTGCCAAACAGGCATTCAAAACATTGAATATTAAAGATTTTTTTCGCGAATGGCAACAGGAGATCAGGGAATACATAGAAGCAACACATCCGGAGTATAATTTTAAAGAAAAAGGGATACTCGATTACTGTGATAAATTCCAGCCGCCTTTTGATGTGGTATTCAATGTAGATACAAAGATCTACAAAACTTCAGATGGAAGATACCTGATTGAAAAAGAAGCGGATGACATGGAGGAATTCAATCCTGATCTGCTTCTGTTGCCTGTTGAAGTATCCAAATTAGTGTATGTGGGTTCAGACGAAACCGTCAATCTGGAATTAGCCAACCTTCTCCCTGCCAAAGATGATAATGGAAATACGTATTATTTCTCGCTCCCTCTAAGCGAGAAAGGAATACAGGAATTTTACCACACGCTAAACAAATTACTGACCGCCCCGAAATTTCCCCAT
>JBDRNO010000009.1:0-2035 GCA_043811005.1 Bacteroidota bacterium
GAGGGGACATGAAAAATAAAGTTTTGATTCAGACTCGGTTAGTTTTTATATTTATTGTCATACTATTTATTAGTGTTCAAGTCAGCTTTTCAAAGATTATGGACGAGACCACAAAAGTCATGGTACAAAAAGCTTGCCAAACTGCTGATAAGAGTCCTTCTTATACTACCAAAGTATTGGGAGGAGAAAGTAATGCAAACATTTTAAGAAAATTCAGAGATGAGACTCTTGCTATCAACCCTCAGGGAAAGGAATATATAAAGCTTTTCTACCAGCTTCTTCCAGATGCTGTTTTATTGATGATTAAGGATTCGCATATACGTACACGAACAGCCTCGGTTGCCATACAGATTGTTACCCTAATTGAGCCTGAATTAGAAAAAAAATATATTCCTTCTGAAATAGGAGAAATATTAAACTCCTTACTTGATGATTATGCAAATACAAAAGAGGCGAGTGAAAATTTACGAAACAATATTCTGAGGATGAAAGAAGAAATGCCCCTTATGGATTTCATATCCAGTTTCAATAATGATTCTTCTCCTTCATTATATTCCAGTGGTGGAGTAAAACACGAAACTCCACACGGTGACAAATACAGCAGAGAATATATACTTGTTAAGTTCAAGTCAGGCGCACTTCAATTTAGGATACGTGAAATCTGCACCGAAGTTGGCATTATAATAGACAAGCATTACAAAGATATTAACGTTTATAAAATTAAAGTGCCTTTTGATAAGGTTAAAGAGATAATTGATATACTTTTAGAATACGATGAAGTTGAATATGCGGAGATTGATCATGCTGTAAGGATATTTCAAACGATACCTGCTGATCCTGATTTTGACAAATTATGGGGGCTGCACAATACAGGACAAGATGCGGGCACAGCAGATGCTGATATGGATGCGCCTGAGGCATGGGATATCACTACAGGAGGTAGTGTGGTTGTATCAGTAATAGATAGTGGTGTTAATTATAATCATGAAGACCTTGCTTCAAATATGTGGGTGAACGGGGGCGAAATACCTGACAACGGTATTGATGATGACGGTAATGGGTATATTGATGACTATCGTGGATGGGATTTTGCTAACGGAGATAATGATCCCATGGATGACAACGATCATGGAACACATTGTAGCGGAACAATTGGAGCTGCTGGTAACAATGGTATAGGAGTAGTTGGCGTTAACTGGACGGTTAAGATAATGCCTTTGAAATTTATTGATCAATGTGGTTCTGGCAGCACATCTGATGCTATTGAAGCAATTCTATATTCAAAAAATATGGGAGTGAAGATTTCTTCTAACAGTTGGGGTGGAGGTGCATATAGCCAAGCCTTATATGATGCAATTCAGGAGTTCAGAAACGCAGGAGGTCTCTTTGTAGCCGCTGCCGGTAATGAAGGAAATAATAATGATATTACAGGTAGTTATCCAGCAAGTTATGATCTGTCTAATATCATCGCTGTTGCAGCAACTGACAGAAATGATAACCTTGCAAGTTTCTCTAACTATGGAGTTACAAGCGTTGATGTGGCTGCCCCGGGTGTTGGTATATATAGCACTGTGATTGCAGGCTATGGTTGGCTTGATGGTACTTCTATGGCGACTCCACAAGTATCTGGCATTGCCGCACTCATAAAGGCGCAATATCCTGATTTGGGATTTGATGGGATTAAGAATGCCATTTTGAATAGCGTTGATATCAAGCCGTCTTTGGATGGTGCGATATTAACGGAAGGCAGAGTAAATGCTTTCAATGCTTTGAATCAAAGATAATAACCCGAATAATCATTATAGAAAATAGATTAAATCATTTGATTTTGTTATATTGTTCATTATTTGATTTATTGGAAACATAATGTAATCAGATAATTATTTGCTGGTTGTAAAATGTCGAAAATTAATTTTCGACATTTTACAACCCCTCATATTCGATTAATAAAATTTCTTACCATTTCAAATATATAAAGCCTACCTTTAATCCCAAGGCTTGCTGAAATTTTAAAAAAGTACATTTTTAATATCAA
>JBDRNO010000010.1:0-17714 GCA_043811005.1 Bacteroidota bacterium
ATGATATTAAAAACACCTGATATTGACCTAATCGAAGAGCAGGTAGCATACTATTGCCAGTATGATAGAAGACATGATAGAAGTAACTATTGGCAACTGTTACATCAAATTTAGTTGACGCGTATGCGATAGCTATCGGGATACACTAATTACCACAATATTTACAACAAATAACTAATAACAAGGACAGAGTGGGTAAATATCAGATAAGTAAATATTAAAATAAACATTGAAGTTTCCGATTAATTCCTTTTTATTAATAAATTTGAGTAGCTATGTCCTTAGTCTTCAATCAGCTTTACTTCAACCCTTCTGTTTAGCGCTCTTCCTTCTTCAGTGTCGTTAGATGCAATTGGTTTGTCAGAACCAAAGCCCTCTACTATAAGTCTTTCCTGAAGAACGAGTTTTCCCAGGCAGTAATCAGCAATGAAGTTTGCCCTTTTTAAAGAGAGGTCAAAATTGAATTTTTCCTTTCCAATATCATCAGTATGACCGCTAATTTGTATCTTAAATCCTTTTGCGGTTTCCAATTGTTGTATCACAGCATCCAGTTCCACTTTCGACTCTTCGCTGATCTCAAGTTGTGCGCTGGCGAGTTTAAACAGGATATTTTTCACCTTAAACAGATCCGGCTTCACATGCACTAATTTTTCAATCCTTTCAACAACCAGATCTTTAACATAAGTAAATGTGGTCTTTTCATCAGCAGGTAAATGTATTTTTATTTTTTTTGTTAAGAATTTGTCTTTACTGAACAGAATTTCATATTCTTTACCTCCAGGAATAATTATGAAATACTCTCCTTCTACGTCAGAGTTGGTAGTAGCAACTATATCATCAGTTTTCGGATTGACGATATAAATTTTACCTTTTACACCCTGGAGTGTCTGTGAGTCTGTGATCGTACCTTTTAAGATTGTAAGGATGGGTTGTGCCTCTTTTTTCAATGGTTTACCTATTACAACATCATATACCTTAAAACTAACCTCATAGATATCTTTATCACCCAAGCCGTCTTTTTTAAAGCTTGCATAATAAGCTGTCTTATTATCAGTTGTTAGCACAAAATGTGCATCATCGTCTGTTGTGTTTATCGGATGGCCCAGGTTTTCAGGCTCGGACCATTTATAATTTTCATAGACCGATCTAAAAATGTCGTATCCGCCCATAGTTTTATGTCCTTTTGAACTGAAGAACAGGGTTTTTCCATCAGGATGAATAAATACGCCTATTTCATCTTTATCGGAATTGATCACCGGTCCGAGGTTCTCTGCTTCACCCCATTCTCCACCCCTGGATAATTTCTCACACTTGTAAATATCTCCATGTCCAAAACCTTTTTTCCTTTCACTAACAAAATAAAGTGTATTTCCGTCAGCAGTTAGGCTGGCAGCACTTTCAAAATAGGAACTATTAACTGTCTTACCTAAGGGTTTTGGTTTGGACCACCTGTCTGTTGAACCCAATTTGGAGACATAGATATCACCACTGCGCGTTTTATGAGGAACATTTTTATAAACAAATATCATTTGTCCGTCAGGGGAGATGCTCATACTTGCATCGTGAAACACAGTATTCACTCTTCCTTTAATGTTTTCTGCAGGATTCCATGAATTGGTAGTATCGTTCCAATGTGAAATGTATATGTCTTCATAATACCCATGGTCGTAATTGTCTCTTAAACCGCCTTTTGTATCCTTTCTCCTTGAGGTAAATATCAGGGTTTTCCCGTCTAAAGAGATTGAAGGGGAATAATCAGGGTATTCGGAATTTATCTTACTTCCGAGGTTTTTGATTTCCACTTCAATCGGGTTTGCCATGAGTTCCTTGGCATATACACATTGTTGAAGATATTCAGTTACTTCATTTTTTTCAACCTTTTTGGGATCTAAAGACTCCTTGTATTTATTATATTCTGACACTGCTTTGTCAAGGTCCCCGCTTAGGTGATATCCCTGTCCTAACAAAAAATGAATATTTTTATCAACATAATTATTTAAGGAATAAGCTTTTTCTAAATACTCAAGTGCTGTTTTTACATTACCCAGTTCTAAATGACATTCACCAATCCTGTAATTTACCAATTCATTTTCCGGTTCGTTAATATATACATCCCTGTATAGCCTGAGAGCAGCTTTAAAGTCATCCCTATTGAATTCAATCCTCGCTTTGATGATCTTAAACTTGTCTTTAATTTTTATATTTTGCGAAGGTGATTCTGCAATAGAATTCAATGTGAAAGCCATCAATATACATGTAGAAACAAAAATTTTCTTTTTACTCTGAAAATAGTTCATAATTAGCTGTATTTTAGTTAATTGTAAAATATATTTAACATAATATTAGAATCTGCAAAGCCGGGTGAATCCTCATGCTATTTTCACATTTCTTTGTACACGTTTGGTGCTTGAGGGGTTCATAATTAAATGAATTTTATAATTGATATATTAAAAATTTAGCGCCCAAAGATAAGATTTGAAATGGGAAATACGAAATACAAAATAATATAATTTTTAGAATGTTTTAAATAAACTTATATTAGAATCTATTCAGTTAAGAATAAGTTGATGGTAATTCGCGCACATATTTCCAAAACAACTCCATTCCCTTTCGTTTTTGAGCATCCAGCTCGTAGCTTATACTATTATTCAAATAATCTTTTGTTTGTTGAATGGTAATTGGTGATAAAATATCTTGTTTATTGATCTCTTCTAATACCCTTTCCATGTTCCGCACCCCCCACCCGGTTGCCTTACCGAACTGTTCAACAAACACATCGGGCAAGGGCTTGTTCGCAACCCAACAAGCAAATACAAATGGCAGGGATGTGAATTTATACCACTCTTCTGCCAGATCATAGGAATACCGGAACTTATTATGCATCTCAAGAGCCCTGTCACCGATAACTACACCTGCATCGGATCCCTTAATATTATTTTCAAAGCCCTTCCCGGCTTCAATCCATAAAGGATTGATCTTCCAATACTTTTTCGCAAGTATTTGCACCAATAAAACAGATGTTCTTGAATGATGATCAAGATAAATTTTTTTAATTTGATCCAAAGGAACTTCACTGAACAGCATTACCGATCTCACTGCTCCTACAGCTCCAATGCAATAATTTGTTAATATTTGCGGGTTTTCTAGCTGGGGAATAATAGCTACCGGTATCAGTCCAATATCAACCTTGCCGGCAAGCAATTTATCCGCGCAAGCAGAGGGTATGTCCAATTCGAGCCGGTAATTCTGTAAAAAGCCCGAGTTTTTTATACCGTACACAAAGGGTTTGGTATTTATATATATAACTGCCGATATTTTTATCATAAATATTCAATTTAATATTTATCGAACCCTATCAGCCGCTATTGCGGCCGCAACCACTCCGTAAGAAGGTGCTACCATCAAACCTATCACAGGAACGAGAAGGAGCAAATAAAACATAGCTCCGTTTGCTATGGCAATTCCCCTGTGCCTGCCAATGAAGGCAGTACTTTCTCTTACGGTTAGCTTTTGCCGCTCGTTGGAATAATCAATCATTGAAAAACCGTAAAAATAACACTCTACAATAAAAATAAGCGGTGTGCTTATCAACCCTACTACTGGAATAAAAGCAAAGAAAAATAATAGTACTATTAATAATAATTCAACGCATAAATTTCTTGTCGCTAAGATGATCCCTCTTATTACATCTTTTATAAACTGCCGGAAATTGAACGGATAGCGGTTTCCTGAAATTATTTCATCTGCTCTTTCCGACAGTATTGCCAAAACCGGTGCCATGAGGATGAGAACAACATATTTATAGATAAACAAGTAAAACAGGATGAACAATAACCGGAAAATAATAAGAAACATGATATGGATGGTTGTTTTAATAAATCCCCAGTTTTCAACGGCAATGCTATCAACTCCCATAACATCTAAAAGCCAATCCGTAAGAAGTTTTGAATATTTCCATCCAACCCAAATTGTAATGATAAACAGCACAAGGTTGATCAAACCCGGAAGCAGAACATAACTCCACAATTTGTTTTTCTTTATCAGTGCATGGGCATCCTGGTATGATCTTAATCCCAGAAGAAAATCCTTTATCATTTTACAAATAAAATTTTTTTACGAAGATAGTTAACAGGATTTAATATGCAGGGATTTTATACAAGAAAGGGTTTAAATTTCCTCATGTTGATTATTGCAAATTTGGAATGGCAAAGACGCCCAATTTTGGCGTCTGTACATTCCATGGATAAAAAGAATTAATTTTGTATATGATTATAGAAATGCACAAATTTATCCCATTGGCAGTATAATTATAAGTTGATTAAAATATTGAAAAGTTAAGCGTTCTTTAACAATTTTGCAATTTCAGGATTATAACCTTGTAGATTAATTTAAAAAACTCTTTCTCTCGCTAAGTTCGCAAAGGGCGCAAAGCTTTATTTTAATAAATTATTGCGTACTTTGTCCGCCAGCTGGCGGAAGCTTTGCGGGAGGATAAAACATTAAAGTTCCGATTCGTATAAATTAAAACATCATGACTTTCAGCATTTTTACACCAAAAATAAAAGTTCCTCCTTTTTTAATTTTCATTTTTTTACTTTTCATTTTTCATTTTTCTCTCGCCCAGAACTACACTCAAACGATCAGGGGTATTGTGATTGATATGGATTCAAAAGCCAGGCTGTTCGGAGCTAATGTTATTTTATTGGATTCTGATCCTATCGTAGGCGCTGTTACTGACATTGACGGGAAATTCCGGATAGAAAAAGTCCCTGCAGGGAGGCAAAATCTTAAAATATCGTATATCGGCTTTGAAGTTGCTTACATTAATAATATCATCGTGAACACCGGCAAGGAAGTTGTGCTAACCATTAAGATGAAGGAAAAGGTATTCACCTCGGAAATTGTGGAAATTGTTTACGAAAGAGACAAGACCAAGGCAAATAATGAGCTTGCAACGATAAGTGCACGTACCTTTCAAATGGAGGAGACCAAAAGGTATGCCGGCAGCAGGGAGGACCCCAGCAGGATGGTAGCTAATTATGCCGGTGTTGTTTCGGGTAATGATGCGAGGAACGATATTATCGTAAGGGGAAACTCGCCTATTGGTGTATTATGGAGATTGAACGGAATAGATATTCCCAATCCCAATCACTTCGCAACACAGGGCGCTACCGGTGGAGCTCTCAGTATGCTGAACAACAACCTGTTAGACAATTCAGACTTCCTGACTGGCGCTTTCCCTGCTGAATACGGGAATAAAACAGCAGCCGTATTCGATCTAAAAATGAGAAACGGGAATAATGAAAAGATGGAATACATATCACAGTTTGGTATCAATGGCATTGAATTAGGAGTTGAAGGACCTTTCTCAAAAGAAAAAGGAAGCTCAATCCTCGCCAATTACAGGTACTCCACATTCGAATTATTTAACCTTTTAGGTATCCATTTCGGAGTTTCGGGAATCCCCAATTACCAGGATTTTTCTTTTAAATTGAATTTCCCGTCAAAAAAATATGGCACAATCTCCCTGATCGGTCTCGGGGGAATAAGTAACATGGAATTGCTGGACAGTGAAAAGGATCCAAGTGACTGGTCATTTACTTCAAAGGGAGAAAACCTTGTATATGGTTCCGATATGGGTGTAATAGGACTTTCACACCTGTACTTCTTTAATTCTACAACATCAGGAAAATTCATTATGTCTGCATCTGTAAATAATTTACGTGTACAACTTGACACCTTGTCAGACGTAAAAGTACCCTTCATGGTCTATAAAAATAATTCGATGGATAAGCAATACCAGGTGAAGTATTTGGTTTCCAAAAAACTCAGTTCCCAACATATTTTTAAAGGAGGAATAATATACAGCTTTATGGCATTTAATTACAACGTTGAATCTTATTCCAGCGGGCAAAGCTCCCATATTGAACAGTCCAACGATGTGGGAAGTACAGGTCTTGCTCAATCGTTTATACATTGGCAATACAGGATCAATGATGAGCTAACCCTCAATAATGGCTTGTATTATCAATACTTCTTATTAAACGGAAGCAAATCCCTTGAACCGAGGTTTGGTTTACAATGGGCATTTCGCCACAGGCACTCCCTGAATTTCGGATACGGATTGCACAGCCAGACACAGCCCCTCTATTGGTATTTCCGTGAAAGCTATAATGAATTAGATTCTAGCTATATACAAACCCTGAAGGACCTGGATTTTACCAAAAGCAATCATTTCATTGCCGGCTATGACTATTCTATCGGTAAGAACTTCCGCTTAAAGGCAGAAGCATTTTTCCAGTTGCTGTTTAATGTGCCTGTTGAAAAGAAAAGTTCTTCATTTTCAATGCTCAACACAGGGAATGAACTGGAGGGATTGGATTTTGTTGATTCGCTCATTAATGACGGCTCCGGGAATAATTACGGCATCGAACTGACGTTAGAGAAATTTTTCAGCAAAAACTATTATTTCCTGACAACAATATCTCTTTTTGAATCAAAATATAAAGGAAGCGATAATGTTGAACGGCACACTGCCTTCAGCAGCGGTTATGTGTATAATGCACTCGTGGGTGTGGAATTGCCAATTGGCAAGAAAAAGACGTTTCTAACAATTGATGGAAAAATAACGCTTGCAGGGGGGCTGAGATACACTCCCGTTGATCTGGATGAGTCATTACTACAGGAACAACCAGTTTATTTTGAAGATGAAGCATTTACAAAAGCATATAAAGATTACTCAAGAATTGACCTTAAAATAAGCATCACGAAAAATCACAAAAGAGCAACTCAGTCATTGTTCATCACGGTGGAGAATATCTTTGGCAGGAAAAATATCTTACGCCAGGCATATGATGGACCATCCGGCGAGATAATTACTGATTATCAGTTGAGACGGTTCCCGTATGGTGGGTATAGGATAGTATTTTAAGGGACACCGATTACACCGATTTAAAATGATTACACCGATATGTCATTTGACATTCGTTATTGCCTGCCTCGAAGGTTGAACTTTAGCGAAATCCTTTGGGGTCAATTACCTACTACATATTGTATGCCGTCAAGTGTTTCTACCTGACGGTTTTGCGTTGTGTCCCGGTTTATGGTTGAATTTTATTTTGAGATGCTGTGGAATGGAAAATTGAGATTGGAAATTGGTGTGGGATAGTTGAGAATGGAAAAATTTTCACTCCAACTCATAATCTATATCTATTTTCTAATTTACTCATACCGCACTAGCATGCGCTCTTAAAACCGTGAATGCCTTGCATTTCTCCTTTCTAAAACTAATTTCGATTTTCGCTTTTCCAATACAAATTTCAAATTTCCATTATCTAAAATATCTCCATTATCTAAAATAATAAAGTAATTATTTCCTCAGCATTTCAAAATATTATTTAGCCAATTTCAATATTGTGGGTTTACAAACAATTATAAATTAAATAGCGTAGCTATGTTCTTTACACTTAAACGAATACCCATACCATTCAGCCTCATTTTTACCAGGATTGACCCTGCCTTTTTGTTTTTTTCCCAAGGGGTGTATATTCTCCCATTCCTTTGCTCTCTTCTTTGAATCAAAAGGACCGACAACAGCCCAGTTGATCATATTTGGATGATTCAGAAGAGTTTCTGTCCTTTTCTTTTCAGGGTCAGTTGTAATGCCTATATAACTTAAGTTTCTACTTATTGGAACTGGTTTGGCAATCATCTTTTGGTAAAAATTATATACGGTTACTGGCTGCTGGCTACTGGCTGCTGGTTTGTGTCCATAATGCTTGTTTTATAAGAATTTTACCGGCAACCGTTTTTTATTAGCAATTATATATCTTACTAAACAAAAAGTAATAAGCGGCAACTTGTGATATATAATTGATCGTAACCTCCTTATTTTTGCGTGCGACAATTGTACATATTTCGTTTTACAAAAAGGTAGTGAAAACCCTACTGCTTTTTAGTAGGGTTTTCACTACTTATTTTATATCAGAATTTTTTTACATCTTTAGCACCATTTTATAAAACTATAATAGATCATACATTTAAATAGATGATTAAAATTGCTTTAGCAGAAGATCATCCGTTATATCTTGATATACTTGCTGAAAGGTTACCGCGATATGATAATATTGAGATATGCATAAAAGCCGTTAACGGTAAAGATCTGATTGAAAAGATTAAAAACAGTATCCCGGATGTGATCCTGATGGATCTGAGAATGCCTGAAATGGATGGTTGGGAGGCAACATCATATATTAACTCTCATTATCCTGAAATAAAAATTATCGTTCTTCCCGGTTATGATGAACAAATATTCGTTATAGATTTGATAAGAAGGGGAGCGAACGGGTTTCTGCTCAAGGGTGTAGATATTGTTGAAATAAAAGCTGCTATTGATAGTGTTATGGAAAACGATTTTTATTTTGATAAATCTTTAAAAAAGGAACTGGTTGAAGGAATAAGGAACAGGGTAAAAAGAAAAAGCGACTTTAATTCACGTATCCGGCTGACAGATATTGAGCGGAAAATTTTAGAATTGATCAGCAAAGAATTAACAACAGCGGAAATTGCCGAAAAACTAGGCTCAAAAACTAAATCTATAGAGAATCACAGGAACAAATTACTTGAAAAGACCGGGTCGAAAAACACTGCCGGGTTGATAATGTATGCTGTAGCAAATGAATTAGTAAATGTTGACTTAACAAAGCATGACACCTGGTGAATTTATTATTCCTTTCTCAACATCTTGATTAATATATTTCTTTCTATTAGCTCATGATTCAATCCGGGGAGATAAGTTTCTCATTAATGTTATTATTAGGTACTTCCGGTATGCTAATACTTGCAATCTTTATTGTATTGTTTATTCTTGTTAACCATAATAAACATATCAAGCACCAGCGGGGGTTACTGGAAGCCACCATACAGGCAGTGGAAAACGATCGCAGGCGTATTGCCCAGGACCTGCACGATGATAGGGGCAACACTTTCCTTAACAAACATGAACATCAACCACATCAAGAAAAATCTCAAACAAGGATTACCATCTGACGAACCAACAAACAAGGCAAATGAGCTGATAAATAAAACCATGGCCGATATCCGCAGAATATCGAAAGATTTGTTACCCCCAATCTTAGAAAAATTTGGTTTGGCTGATGCCTTGGATGAACTCTGCATTACAATAAATGCTTCATCAGCGATCAAAGCAGATTTTCAGCACAATTTCAATAACCAGCGACTTGAAGAACAAAAAGAACTTTTGCTTTACAGAATAGCACAGGAAATAACGAATAATGCCATTAAACACGCCAATGCTACCCTAATTGAAATAGAGTTAAACAGGCAAAATGATCATCTACAAATGACGGTCAGTGATAATGGCAAAGGATTTGATCTGCAGGAGATAGAAAAACGCCCCCATGAACAGAGAGGGCTTGGACTAAAGAATATAGAAAGCCGTATCAACATGCTGAATGCAACTATTAAATATGATTCAGCTAAAGGAAAAGGGACAAGGGTGACAGTTGAAATGAAACTGCAATAGATGTCTTATAAAAAATAAAATAAACCTAAAATTGTTTTTCCCAACAAACAAGCCCCTGCCACACAAAGCGACAAGGGCTAACACTAACTTAGATATATAAGACTTCTATTAAAACAATCTAAGGTTATATATTTTTTCCTTATGCCTGATAAATATTTCCCCCTTTTTACAGTTTAATGATCTTCTTTCTAATTATTTCTTCTCCCTCCAGTTGCAATAAGTAAATTCCACTAAGTAAATATAATATCTCACTCCTTACTCTACAACTATACTCTTACTTTCCATCATCTTTCCATCAACCTCTAATTTACAAACATAAACCCCCTTCGCCCACCCATCCGTATCAACTATCAATTGCCTGTTACCTATTACCAACTGTTCTTCAAAGATCAAATTTCCACCTATACCATATACCTTTATTGCTCTATTTTCTCTGTACCTCTCCCCATTTATTTCAACAACAAACCCACCTCCAGTTGGATTAGGATAAATAATCAATAGCTGATCGCTAATTGGAGATTTAGGATTTATCCCCGGAGTATCAAGCACAATAATATTTCTGGTTGCTGTTCTCGTAAAATAGCCACATGTAACATTCATGGTAACAAAATAATTGCCGGAACTATCATAAGAATGAACCGGATCTTGAACCGTGTCCGTTGCTCCATCTCCAAAATCCCACTGCCAGCTATCCACTGTAATGTTACTGCTATCATAAAACTGTACTGTTGCACCGCTTGATAAAAATGCAGTGTCTTTATTTGATGAAATAGCAGCAGCAAAATTAAGGCAGGTTGGGACATTATGTGTATGCCATTTAGCTATATATAAAATACTGTCCCATCCATTTATGTTAAATGCACCCCCTACATATAAAGTGTCTTTATATATTTCAAATGCCATAGCTGAACCTGTTATACCTTCTACAGGATACCATTCTACTCCATCCCAATACGATATGGTTCCTAAAGTGTCACCCAAAGAATTATATCCACAACAAGGCCAATCACTACCCCCGCAATATAACCATCCATGGTATAAAATCAGATCATAACCACCTGGGACTTCATCGCCTGTTGCACCCCCTGAAATTTGTGTCCAACTATAACCATTCCAAATAAAAAAACCACTACCTCCAACACCTATGTAGAGGAGGTCATTAACTGTATCAACAGTCATAATAGAAACTGAACCATTTACTCCACCACCAACTTCTTTCCATTGGTAATTATTCCATCTCGCAATGTTATAGGCAGTTGTTCCTCCTGCTGAACTAAAGCTACCTCCTACGTACAATTCATTATTAAATACTGCCATAGATTTTACACTACCTCCTATTCCTCCACCAACATCAGCCCAGTTATTACCATCCCATTTTGCAATACAGCAACTTACGCCACCGATACTAGAAAAATTACCCCCAGCATAAAGTTTTCCGTTATACACTGATAATACATTTATTTCGGAAGTAGTTCCTAATGTGCCACCACCAACAGAATACCAATTAATACTATCCCAACGGGCTATAGATCTGGTGTTAGGTATATTATCTACTCCTATGCCAGATGCCCCGCCAAACCCTCCTCCAACATATAAGTTATCAATATATTTTTGAAAATCAAACACCTCACCTATAGAACTGTTTATACCACTACCTAGTGTATCCCAATTCATACTATTCCAGCTTGCAATATGATTAAAAGTTAGACCATTTATTGTATAAAATGCACCGCCTACATATAGTATGTTATTATCAACATATAAAGAAGTAACCCGGGCACCAGGAAGAGGATCAATTATTCCAGGAGGAGGATACCAGCTTTGGGCTAGAATACCGTAGTTTAAAATTATCAATAGGATAAAAAGTATAAATAAAAACTTTCTCATATAAACCTATTTAATCAATATCATTTTATCATATTGATGCTTTTCTCCATTTATTTCTATTGTGTAAAAATAAATACCTTGTGACCATGATTCAAGTGCACGTATTTCCAAAAGATTATAACCTTTTTTCAATGGAATTTCTCTTAATAGGCTACTATTTATGTTATATATTTTTAAAATAGCTTTATTACTTTCATAAGGTAAAAAGTAAGGAATATATGTAATGCTATTAAATGGGTCAGGATAGTTCTTGCCAAAATAAACCTGTGTATTAACTATAATACTTTTATTATCTTCAGGACTTTCATAGTTGTTTTCAGGAGAATATTTAAGCTGTGGCTGAGAAGGAATTACAATAGGGAAATCCTCACCAAATATTATCAGACATGTATATTTCATCACTTAGGAAGGAGTAGGTAAAGCTTGAGTTAGGAAATTCTGTTATAAAATCAATTATAGCAATACCTGTTGCAATACATCCATTATTGTCTGTTACAATTACAGAATAATTGCCCGAGGTTAAATCTACAGCAGTAGATGTTGTTTGCCCGTTATTCCACAAATAGTAATAGGGTGATGTACCACCTGATGGTACTACAGTAGCTGTTCCATCAGCTGAACCAGGACATTGCTCATCTGTAGAAGATATAAGTAAGCTAAGAGGGGAGGGTTCATTAATAGTAATAAAAATTATATCTGAAGCGCAACCATTATCAGAAATTATTACACTATATTGTCCCGGTAAAAGATTTGAGATGTCTTCCAGACCTGATGAAAAACCATAAGGTCCTCCCCAATAATAATAATAAGTACCTGAACCACCAGTGACATTTGAATTTATTGATCCATCATCAGCACCATAACAGCTTATATCTGTTACTGCGAAGCTAATATTTAATGGTGCTGGTTCAATAATAGTAACACTTGCAGTAACAGGGCCACAACCATTAACATCAGTAACATTAACGCTATATGTTCCCCCAGATAAATTTAAAATAGTATTTGATGGTGAATATGAACCTACTGTTTGTGCACCAGTGGACCAATAGTAACTCCAAGGTGCTGTACCGCCAGAAACACTTACAGTTGCCTGTCCATCATTAGCACCATTACAGCTTACGTTAGAGCTTGAAGTGATGATAGCTGAAGTTATTGCTGGAGCAACAGTAATTATAATATTGTCTTGATCAGAACAACCATTGGCATCTACAACGTTTAAAGTATAGGTGCCTGCACATAACCCTGTTATACTTGAAGTCGTTTGACCTCCAGGTTGCCAAAAAAAGTTGTAAGGAAATGTTCCACCTGAAACAGTTGCTGTAGCTTCACCATTACAAGTACCATTGCAATCACTGCTGCTCGTTATATTAATTATTGGTGAAGAATTAACAGTTACTGTTACTGAAGTTGTTCCCGCGGGACAAACCTGATTAGTAAAAGCAATAACAGTAAGTGTTGCTGTACCTGGTGAACTCCAGTCCACATTAACTAGAGGTGTGCCTGTTTCAGGTCCAGTGAATGTTCCATTACTGACAGTCCAATTATATGTTAAATTTGGATCAAAATTGCCTATCGAATATTCATCAGGAAGCCCACCTAAACAAACATTCAAAAGACCAGTAATAGTTGGAGCAGTAACTGTAGATTGAATTGTAATATTTTTTGAAACAGATGGCAATGTAATAGTACCAATAGACAGAGTCAATGTTACAGTATATGTTCCATCACTGCTATAAGTATGTGTTGGATTAATATTTGTTGTGTTATTTCCATCTCCAAAATCCCAAGATTGATTGTATATTACCCAGCAAGGATCTACTATAAATTCAACATCAAAGCAGGAAGTATAGTTAATAGTAAAATCAGGTGTTAAAAGAGCTGGATTTTTAGCATCTATCATATTTGGCAATCCACTTCTACTAATAATCCCTTGTCCAAAAACATCCAAATCCGGACCATTTAATAAATAAGCTGATCCTGTCCCTACAATATTAGGATCATTTATTACGGCTAAATTATCCTGTAAGTACTTAGATAAATATATCATACTATCAGGACCTAACTGCATTTCCCAAAAATATACATTTATTGATTCTACTGCAATTATTGTATTTGTATTCATCACTAAATCAAATTGATATAGATTTACTTGATTAGTTACATAATCTAATTGTGAAACATATAATAATTTAGAATTTGGACTAAATGAGACGCCAGTTGTATTCTCTAAAGATAATAATAAATTTCTATTGTTTATAATTCCACTTGTATTATCAAAATCATAAATTACAACCCCAGCTTGAACACCACCTACACGATTTGTTATTGAAAGTTTAGTCCCATCAGGAGAAGCTTTTAACTGTCCATACCCAGCATCATAATCTGAAAAGTATATATCCGGTTCTGGACTTGATCCATCGCTTCCGGTTAAACCCATACTTGATAAAAGATAAACAAGAAAATTTCTGCTGTCAAAATCATGAACAATTATCCAATAATCTATTCCATTACAATGAGGAACTGCTGTAATACTTTCTGCAACTCTATTCACTCCAGCAGGTAAAGTAATTGATGTTGGAGCTGTTACTTGACCATTTCCACCACCAGGACATAATGGACAAGGTACTGACATATCAACAATTGAAAAGTCAAATATTGTTTGTCCAACCCATGGCATCTGAAATAAATAATACTGATCAGGATGCCCAGGAAATGGTACCGCCAAATGTTGAGTAGCACTTATATCACCGCTAAGATCAAAAATAGTAATTTCTTCATGATCATCGTTCCATACAGATACCCCATCACTATAAAATAACAGATCCCCTTGATCATCACTAACAGTTACACATCCTTCCAAAGCATCTATTGTCTGTGGTACTGCATTAAAAGCACTTTGATCTGCAACTGGTATGCCCGTACTAAAATCTAATCCGGCATATCTCCCAAAATACCAATTCCCTTGTGTACTCTCAATAGGTGTACAATCAGAAACAAAAATTTGCATTGTTTCAGTTTCTGAATTTCCAAAACCATCATAAGCAATGAGGATTACATCAAACAATCCTGTTGCAGTATATATATTGCTTGGTGTAGGATCAGTACTGCCTGGCAATAACGTCCCATCCCCAAAATCCCAATCCCAAGTAACAGCAGAAAAACCAGGGCCTATTGGAGTGGTAAATATAACTGGAAAGTTTACACAAGCCTGAGAAGGTTCTGCATCAAAATCCGCTACAAGTAATGGTTCTATACATCCACCCGGATAAGCAACACCAACATCATTTAAATTTTGAGGAGATACTAAATTTGACCTAAAATTTTGAATAAATGTTAACATTCTATCAATTTGTCCCTGGGTAAAGGTTTCGTAACAATGATCAAGTACATAATACATATAATCTTCTATTAAATCATAAGCATCCGTAAATGGAGTATAAAATTGCATTTGAGAAACATATCCAGTATAAGTAATATTTTCACTACAAAAATTTTCAAAATCTAATGATGAACAAAATTGACCTGTACTTAATGGTTTTTTGCATGGAGGGGTATCACAAATACGATCTCCAAATAATACACAATCATCTGTGTATCCTGGATCTTCCATTCCAGAGCATTCTGTAAAAAAGGTATGAAATAATCGTAAATAATGACCTACTTCATGAACTAAAACTTTACCTTGATCTCTACCTGCCTGTAAATTAAAACATTGACAAAAATTTAAATTTGTATTATCTCCAAAAACGTTACCTTTAATTACAACACCATCCAAATTCCAACCACCAACACCAAGCTCAGGATAAATAGGTAAAGGCGCGTATCCTTGATATCCTCCAATTATTGAACCATCTATAGATCTAACAACCCAAATATTTAAATATTTATTAAATGGAAAATACTGAGGATCAGATGATTGATAATCTGAGTGAGTTAAAGATAAAAGAGCATCTGTCCCTGATTGTGACATTTCATTATCAGTCAAAATATCGTCCGGATATCTCATTACACCGGGTTCTGCATTATCAGTCCAATTTATAACACCTGATGGAATTTCTGCTAAACAAAATCGTATACCTGTATTTAATCCTGAATTAGTTGCTTGATATGCTGCATTTAATGCTTCTATTTGAGATAAAATTTGATTATAAGTAATATTTGTAGTTCCTACTTCAGGAACAGCATCAGTTGTTAGATGCACAACATGTACAACTACAGGAATTACAAAAGCTGTATTATGTGTTAAATTGCGTATCATTTCTTCTTGCAGATCAATTAACTCTTGTAAATTAGAATCACTTTGCAATTGTAATTTTAAAACTAAATCTGTGCCACAAGAAATCTTTTCTCCTATTATTGTGATTACCTGACAAATCGGTCCGTAAGCACTCGTGTCTGAACCTACAACTATCTTTATTCTTACATCATAGACAGTATTATATTCAACTGGCGGACTTAAATGCATAAGCTGAAAAGTATTGTTTGTACTAATAATACTATTACTGTATCCTAAAGTATCGTTCTCTATTAAAAATATATATTCAGATGCACCAGGAACAATATCTGCTATTAATGTATCATCCATTAAGACATTTCTGCCACAATCTTCAGAACTTAATTGAGTTAATACGGGTTCAATACTAATTTTTGTTACGAAAGCATCATTTGGACCCCCGCCAAAATTGGTCTGAAAAGCCCCTGTAGTGATATCGAAGTCAGTTGAACTGGTGAATCCGGTCACGTATGCATTACCGGATGCATCCAAAACAAGGCCAGCACCGGCATCATTAGCACTACCCCCAAGAAAAGTGGAAAAGACAAGGTCACTGCTGCCATTCCCTGCCGGGTTTAATTTTGTCACAAAACCATCGTAGTTACCTCCTCCAAATGTGCCCTGTGTGGCATCCGGGGTTATCGGAAAATCAGTGGATGATGGAGTATGGCCGGTGACGTAGATGTGACCGGCGTCATCTACACAGATGTCACGTCCCATCTCGCTACTAGCAGTACCGCTACCGCCAAGATAGGTGGAGTATAAAAGTGCAGTTCCGTTAGCATCCAACATGGTAACAAAGGCATCCCGATTTCCCCCGCCATAAGTAGTTTGAAAAGCCCCTGCAGTGATATCAAAGTCAGTTGAAACAGTGCTTCCGGTCACATAAGCATTGCCGGCGGCATTCACAGTAATGCTCCGGCTACTCTCATCCCGGAGACCAAGCGTACCGCCACTGCCGCCGAGCAGCGTAGAATAAATAAGATCAGCAGAGCCATTCCCTGCCGGGGTGATCTTCGCGACAAAGATGTCAATACCGTTAGAACCACCAGATTTTACGGACTTATAAGCTCCCGGAGAGATAGGTAAGTTAGTTGAATTGGTGAACCCTGATATGTAAGCATCTCCTGAAGCATCAATTGCAACAATTGCAACACCTCCGAAACCAAGTTCATCGAGAGTGCCACCGAAGTAGGTGGAGTAGAGATATGCAGTGGCGTTGGCATTCACTTTCGTCAGTATAAAGTCAAATTTGCCTGCTTTTGCGGTTTGAAAAGCCCCTGGTGTGGTATAAAAGTTAGTTGAACTGCTGTGCCCTGCTACATAGGCATTACCAGAGGCATCTACGGCAATACCATAAGACTCATCATTGATGTTACGTAGGCATTACCAATATCGTCTATGGCGATTCTGGGTCCCTGCTCCCTGGAGCTGCCGCCCAGATAGGTAGAATAAATAAGGGTACTCCCATCAGGAGAGAGCTTAGACACGAAAATATCTTGTGCGTTTGAGCCGGTTAATGGACCGGCTTTGATTAAGTCATAAGCCCCGGTCGTTGTTGGAAAATCAGTTGAACGGGTAATTCCTGCTATATAGACATTGCCGCTGCCATCTATCGCAATATCAGAACCACTATCATTACTGCCGCCTCCAAGGAAGGTAGAGTAGATTAACACAGGATCAATGACCAAAGGACGGCATGCATCGTATTCGGCTACTTCAAATCCAACCAGATGTTGAGCCATTAGAACATAACGACCGTCAACAGGTTGCCTGTAACCGTTAACTTCATGGTAGATTACCGGTTTGGTCTGGATAAGCTGATCACCATCTATTTTCAGCACAAGGTTGCCCTGTTCATCGACAATAATATCATCCACACCTTCGAAACTCAGCCGGATTTTATCAGGATCACCTCCCGGAGCAATTACAAAGTCATACTCCAACTGATTATTCTTACCATAATAAATCAGGTCTATATTGGGGTAAATATTATGATATTTTACTTTT
>JBDRNO010000011.1:0-32738 GCA_043811005.1 Bacteroidota bacterium
ATGATATTAAAAACACCTGATATTGACCTAATCGAAGAGCAGGTAGCATACTATTGCCAGTATGATAGAAGACATGATAGAAGTAACTATTGGCAACTGTTACATCAAATTTAGTTGACGCGTATGCGATAGCTATCGGGACGCAAAGTTCGCAATAAAAAAATATTAACATTTACGAAGTTACATTCTACTAAATCAGAAATCCAATTTAATTTGGGCAATTTCTTTTTCAGGTTTCACATGGATAGGGTTGGCGGACTTACCGGGTTTAGTTCTTTTAGCTTTCCTTCCCCCGGATTTTGTTTTGGATAAATAAGTATTTAATAAATCAGTTGTTTCGGCTGAATTCTCCAATTCTTCCTTCTTCCTCTCATTATAGGAGTATTTTTTCGGTAAATGATGCGTATTAGCTACCAATTCAACTTCTGCAGGAATAGCCGGTAAAGTTTTTGTAGAGTGCATATCTTCCTTAGCTACAACGTTCTTGTCTTCCTGACCTGCTGTACCGGACAAATCGGCAGGAAGGGCTTCTCCGGCATGTGCTGTTTGTTCTGTTTCTTCAACTTCCAGAGGGGGTAATAGATTGATATCCTTTATAATATAAGTTGACAATCTTTTACCTTTTGCTTTAAATCCTTTAACCGTAATAAATTCGGCTAAATTGACCTTCTCATTGGGACGCTGCTTGTTTTTTCCTTTAACAAAAGATATCTCGATCATAGGGATTTTATCAGTTACAGCAAATTCAAGGAATGAATCCTGGTGTTCAGTGATAAAACGATTTTTTTCACCTGATCTGCGACCATTCCCGGAAAGTGAGGGAATTAAAAATCGTTTTACAAAGTATTGTTGTTTTTCCCCGTCAAAATAGGTGGCAGATACGGGCTTATCAATGTCACATTTCTCAATCAGGATCATATCTTCTTCAAAATGTGCGGTAAGGTCATAAGAGCACAATTGATAATTTCCGGATTGCATAATTGTGAGAATTTTATCATCCCCGCTGAATTCTCCCAAATATTCACCTCTTTCATCTGCATTTAATCTTTGAATAGTATCATCAAACCATATTTTACGTGCGCCTAAGGTAGAGATCCCCTGCTCTTTTTGGACAATTTTACTTAATCTGTGTTTTGTGAGAATTTTCCCAGCAGCTCCCCTACCCTTTATCGTTAGATCACTAAAATTCAGGTCGAACTTTAGTTTTTTCAATTTTGGCTTGGGTTTCAGAAATACCGTAACAACTTCAGCTTCCCCATTTGGATTTGATGTGAAATACAGGATTTTCGATCCTTTAGCGCCTTTGGTGAGGTCATACTCTTTGTCGCGGGTAATACCGGATACCGGAAAGCGTTTCATCATTACATTTCCTCTAAGTCCATTCTGGTAGATCATATTGTAAATAGTACGTTCATCTCCTTTTTTCCACACGCCAATATGCACAATATCCTTACCCATAAATGCTTTTTCGGATATTCTTGATACCATCATAATTCCATCTTTTCTAAATATGATAATATCATCAATGTCGGAACAATCGCAAACAAATTCATCTTTTTTCATGCCGTATCCTGCAAAGCCCTCATCCCTGTTGACATACAATTTCACATTAGCCGTAGCTACCTTAGCCGCAACTATGGTATCAAATGATTTCATCTCGGTTTTCCGTTCCCTGCCCTTGCCATATTTCTTTTTGAGACCTTTAAAATAATCAATGGCATAATCTACAATATTATCGAGATGAAGTTGTACCTCACTAAGGTCCTCCTCTAATTTTTTAATATGTTCATCGGCTTTCAGGGAATTGTATTTTGAGATGCGCTTGATCCTGATCTCTGTCAAACGTACAATATCTTCATCAGTAACTTCATGTTTCAGCTTTTTCAGGTGTGGTATTAAACCCAATCGAATTGCTTTGATCACAGCTTCCCATGTTCTGCATTCTTCAATATCACGATATATGCGTTTTTCTATGAATATTTTTTCCAATGATACAAAATGCCACTGGTCTTCCAATTCTCCTTGTTTGATTTCCAACTCCTGTTTCAGCAGATCAAGGGTTTTTTTAGCAGAAATTTCAAGAATCTCATTAACTCCGATAAACCTCGGTTTATCATTTTCTATAACGCATGTATTTGGAGAGATAGATATTTCACAATCTGTAAAAGCATAAAGTGCATCAATTGTTTTATCGGGAGATATCCCTGATGAAAGATGGATGAATATTTCTACATTTTCAGAAGTATTATCTTCTATTTTTTTTATCTTTATCTTTCCTCTATCATTTGCTTTAACAACAGATTCGATCAAATAGGATGTGGTTGTTCCGTATGGAATTTCCGTAATGACCAATGTTTTCTTATCCAATTGACTGATCTTTGCCCTAATCCTGATCTTTCCTCCTCTCAAGCCATTATTATACTGGGAGAAATCAGCCATACCACCTGTTGAAAAATCGGGTAGAATATTTGTTATCTTTCCTTTTAAAACTGCAATTGATCCATCAATCAATTCATTGAAGTTATGAGGCAATATCTTACATGCCAATCCAACGGCAATACCTTCTATTCCCTGGGCAAGCAGCAGAGGAAATTTAACAGGCAGTGTAACGGGTTCCTTATTCCTGCCGTCATAAGATGATTGCCAATTCGTGGTTTTGGGATTAAATACAACATCCAAAGCAAATTTTGATAAACGCGCCTCAATATACCTGGAGGCAGCAGCTTTATCACCTGTTAGTATATTGCCCCAGTTACCTTGCGTGTCAATCAAAAGGTCTTTCTGCCCAAGCTGCACCAAAGCATCACCAATAGAGACATCCCCATGAGGGTGGTATTTCATGGTATTTCCTATGATATTCGCTACCTTATTGAAACGTCCATCCTCTATCTCCTTCATGGAATGCAGTATCCTTCTCTGGACGGGCTTTAATCCATCTTCAATATAGGGAACAGCTCTTTCAAGGATAACATAGGAAGCGTAATCAAGGAACCAATTCCTGTACATACCGGCTAAGTGGACCATCTTCGGCAAATCTTCTACATGTCCGTTTCCGTTCTCTCCGTTTGTTTCTTCCAGGTTATTTTCTTCGTTTTCCGGCATAACTTTAATTTATAAGTATCGGAATTTTTCGCCAAAGGCGGATCAGTCTCTGGCTGACAATGTTTTATCCTCCCGCAAAGCCTCCGCCAGCTGGCGGACAAAGTATTATAATTTATTTACTTTTTAAAAAAATTAACCAATACCTTTGATAGTTCATTTTCCGTCATAGCTTTTGCGTTCTTAGCGGGCTTTGCGGGAAAAAATCATTTTAACTAAGTTACTAAGTCATGTAATTTATTTTTCAGGAGTCATAATATAAATTTCTAATATATTGATGAAGTCTTTCATGTCTTCAAACATTTCTTGTACCTGATCTTCATTAAGCTCAACAAAAGGCTCATAATCTCCTTCCGATCTATTTTCAAAAGCGTTTTGAATAATCTTAGAATATTTCTGTTCTATAGTTCCCTCTTTTACAAAATTTTTATTAAACCAACCAATTAACTGTCCATGCTTGGATGTTTTAAATTTATGTTTTAATGCAAGGGAACTTAAGACATAAAACATTCCATAATAAATTCTATTCACTGCTAAACTAAGCAAGCTATTTTCTTTTAAAATTTCAACTTCCTTAATTGCTTTATGGGCTTGTTCAATTCTGTATTCTATCAACGCCTTTCTTTCACTATCAGATATCATACATATATTCCTTCTTTAAGTGCATCTGTAAATAATGGTTGTTTTCCCCTAAGTGAATTATATAATTCATTTAAAGAGATTATTTTAGTATTTAGAAAAATATCATATTTCAAAGCAATATCATAGCATACATATCTAACATGCTTTTTGTATTTCCAATCATAATCATTTTTAAGTATAATCATCAGATCATAATCAGAATATTCATGGGCTTTCCCTGTTGCTTGAGAGCCAAACAGAATAACATCATCAATATCATCTCCAAAGTGCCTAACCAACAATGTTTTCAATTCTTTTAATATTCTGATTTTATCTCTCATTAGTTATCTTTTTTACTTACTGTTGTTTTACAATACTTCCAAAACTTCTTCTTCCACAATATTTTTTTCAACAACCAAATTTTCAATAATAAACTCCTGCCTTTCGGGAGTGTTCTTTCCCATATAGAATTCAAGTGTTTCATCTATTGAAAGCTCCTTACCAATGATCAGAGGTTCCAAACGCATATCTTTTCCAATGAAATGCTTGAACTCACCCGGGGAGATCTCTCCCAAGCCCTTAAATCGTGTTATTTCCGGGTTTACCCCTAATCTTTCCATAGCATCCATCTTTTCTTTATGAGAATAACAGTAAACGGTTTCTTTTTTATTTCTCACCCTGAACAGTGGTGTTTGCAGAATGTATAAATGCCCGTTCTTGACCAGATCCGGGAAGAACTGCAAAAAGAAAGTGATGAGCAACAAGCGGATGTGCATACCATCCACATCAGCATCGGTAGCCAGGATGATGTTGTTGTAGCGCAATCCATCCAACCCATCCTCAATATTTAACGCTGCCTGCAACAAATTAAACTCTTCGTTCTCATAAACAATCCTCTTGGTAAGTCCATAGGAATTAAGTGGCTTGCCTTTAAGCGAAAATACCGCCTGCGTATTGGGATTGCGTGACTTTGTGATAGAACCGCTGGCAGAATCGCCCTCGGTGATAAATAATGTGGATTCCAGTCTTTGGTCATGGTTACCGTTATAAGTGATCCTGCAATCCCGTAACTTTTTATTGTGTAAGCTGGCTTTTTTGGCTCTATCCCTGGCAAGTTTCCTAATACCTGACATTTCTTTTCTCTCGTTTTCGGATCGAAGTATCTTGCTATGTAACGCTTCTGCAACATTTGGGTTTTTATGTAAGTAATTGTCCAGTTCTGTCTTCAAAAAATCAGATATAAAAGCCCGCAATGATTTCCCGCCAGGTTCCACATCCTGTGAACCCAATTTTGTTTTGGTCTGCGACTCAAAGATCGGCTCAATCACTTTAACACTGATAGCTGCCACTATTGACGAGCGTATATCAACAGCTTCGTAATCTTTTTTAAAGAATTCGCGAATGGTTTTAACCACTGCCTCCCTGAAAGCCCCCTGGTGCGTTCCCCCTTGGGTAGTATGCTGTCCGTTGACAAACGAATAATACTCCTCCCCATATGAAGCGCCATGGGTCATGGCAATCTCTATATCCTCCCCTTTGAGATGAATGATCGGATAAAGGGTCTCTCCACTGAGATTTGAATTCAAAAGGTCGAGCAAACCGTTTTCGGAGTAAAATTTCTTACCATTGAATACTATGGTAAGACCTGTATTCAAGTAAACGTAATTCAAAAGCATCTTCTCAACATACTCATTGATATAATGGAAATTGCCGAAAATTTTATTATCCGGTTTAAAGATAATTTTGGTCCCTTTTCTAAGTGAAGTTTTCTGGATCTTTTGTTCATTAATAAGCTCACCTCTCTCAAATTCAGCCGATTTGATCTGATCATCCCTGATAGCGTCAACCCTGAAATAACTGGAAAGCGCATTTACGGCTTTGGTTCCAACCCCATTTAATCCAACTGCTTTTTTGAATGCTTTAGTATCATACTTTGCCCCTGTGTTAATTCTCGAAACGCAATCTATCACTTTCCCCAATGGTATTCCCCTTCCGTAATCCCTGACCTTAATGGTTTCGTCCTTTATGCTGATATCAATGGTCTTGCCATATTCCATCACATACTCGTCAATGCAATTATCAATGGTTTCTTTAAGTAGTATATAAATACCATCATCCTGGGATGATCCGTCTCCGCACTTGCCTATATACATACCCGGACGAAACCGGATATGCTCCTTCCAATCAAGTGAACGGACATCTGATTCATCGTAATTTACTTCTTGTGGCATGTTTAAGAACTTAACTTTACAAATTGATTAAAAAAAGTAATTATATAAAATTGAGTTAAGTATAAATAAAATAATGTTGCTGGGTGCTGGGTGGTATGTACTGATTACATAGTCTGAATATAAAACCAACAACCCAAAACCCAATCCCGTCATACGACAGGGCTGCCCTATAATATGGTTGAACAGAGCCCAGAACCTGATTATTAAATCCGCCAGTTGGAGGACAAAATACCAGTATATCAGATTAACCCATTAAAAGTCCGATACTGCAAATTATTCATAAATAACTTACAAAGTTATCTAAACTAGATTCCTTATTTCATAGTAACTACAGCCGATTATTAACAAAGTTATTAACAGGCGAATTGTTCGATTGTTCAATGGTTGGATGCTGGATACTGGATATTAGTCATTCGTCATCGTCATGATCATTGTAAATTGCCTACTGGATGCTGGTCATTAGTCATTGTCATAGTTATTGTCATGGTCTATTACCAACCTATAGTGCAAACCTGAAACATATCACATCCCCATCCACCACAATATAACCCTTACCTTCAATGAAAATCTTACCGGCTTCCCTGCAAGCGTGTTCAGAACCGTACTTGCAGAAAGGAAAATTATCCGCCTTTGCCTGTGCGCTTGAAAGGCAGTTGAACATGGTTGACTTACCGACATTGGGCAAGCCCACTATTCCGCATTTTAAGGGCATAAGATGGGTATAAGTGAATTATCAAGGGCAAATATACAAAAGATGTTTGATGGGTATTTCGGATTACGAATTATGGATTGCGGATTGATGCCGGTTATTGAAAAATTTTGTTTATCCTGCTTTTCCATTCGTCCTCAAACACAACCTGAAACTCCACCTTCTTGTCAGGGAAGTCCAGATCAAGCTCTTTCCATGCTTTTTTTGTTCCTAATTCACTACAAAGGGCAAAAACGTCCTGTTTGTATTTCGTGTCCTCATTCTTCAGGTGTAGTCCTTTGGTTTCAAGCACGTACACATTTCCGTAGTCACTTTCATTTTCTGTGTTAATGTCTGACGTAATGAAGTCAGGATAAATTTTGTTCCTTTTCCAACCTTGTATGTGATAGTCTTGTTTTGACATATTCCGATACCACCACAATAGGTTTTCCTGCTGGTCAAGGTAGATCGCAACTGCTTTTTCAAGTTCGTTTACATTTTCTTCCGGCACATAATCAAACAGGCTTCTTTGAACCGGTGTGTTGTCATCTCTTACCAATTGCTTATTGCTCCTGACTTTTATTCTCGGTGGAATTTTGAAACCGCCTTTGTCTGTAATTAGGAAGAAGCAGAGTTTTTTGTCTCTGACCAATTTCCTGAAAACCTGTTCAGCCAGTCGGTTCCGTTCTTTTTCCAGTACTTTCTTTAATTCTTCAATGATAAAAACAAAGTTGGCTGAAACAGTGTCTTTGTCGTAGCGGTCGAAAAAGATTTGAAGGGCTTTTTTTCCTAATTCATAACCTACCCAGGGATTTGGAATGATATCAAGAATTTGCCGGGTCAGGAAAACATCATCAATTTCCAATTTACCTGTTTTCTCAATGCGTCCTTTTTCTTTTAGCAGTTCCTGCTCTTCTTCAGAAAGACCGATAATCAGTTCCTGCTCTTGTCTTCTGATATTGGAAAGTGAAACTTCCTTTAAAGCATTAAGGTTGATACTTAACCAGTCTATTCCGCTTAGAATGTCAGCTTCAAAAATGATGTCACGCCAACTGTATTTTTCCTGCACAACGAATTTTGGCAGGTAAATTTTTCCTTCATATTTCTTGAAAGGATCCCGGTACTGCATCAATTTTTCGGCAAGTACATTCCCGCTTGTATCGTCTTCGCTGTCCATCGAAATTCTTCCGGCAATGTCGCCCAATCCTTCGCTTTCAAGATTTCCTTTAATACCTTTTACCAAATTGGCTGCATTTTGACGAAAAGTATAAACGTAACATTCGTCAAGGTCTTTCACTTTTGTTTTCCGTGCAAAGGGTTGGCGAAGAATACGACCGATCAATTGCGTGATACCGGTTTGTGAACTTGGATTGGTCAGGATGGTCAGAATGTAAGCAAATGAGCAATCCCAGCCTTCCTGCAAAGCGTATTTGGTGATGATATACCTTATTTCACAGTCCTGTGCAAACAGGTCAGCACCTTCTATGTCATCTTTTTCGCTGCTTTTAATGGCGATATGTTCTTCCGGTATGTTGCACTGTTTGATGAGATATTCCTTCACATCTTCGGAGTGGATGCTTTTGCCGGTCCGTTGGTCTTTCCCGGTGTTTTCTACCTGAATGAGGTTAATCGGGCGAATGTATGTACCTGTGTTTTGTTCGTATTCGTGCGCTTTATTTTCGAGTTGTTTTCTCTTTTCTACCGAACAAAGCATGGTATCTTTCCAATCCAGGCTGGACTTGTTGGTTAGGTGAATGTCCAGCTTGATCATTTCTTCCTCATTCAATTCCCTACCCGTAATTTCCACCAGTTTGTTGGTATTCTTTGGTGGCGTAGCGGACAATTCTATGAGCATTTTCGGATTGAAATTCCGGATGGTATTTCTGGCATTGTCACTGTACGCTTTGTGTCCTTCGTCTATGATGATAATGGGTTGCAATACTTTCAAGGTATTGCCCATAGAAGTTTTCAAAGTCCTTCCAAATGCCACATCCTGTTCTCCGAAAAAGTCAAGGTTGGGAATTTTCTTTAAAAGGGTTTCATTGGCTTCATAATTATCTTCTGGTGGAAAAAAGTCGGTAAAAGCTCCCGAATCCTGAAAGATCTTTAAAGTTTCCTTATTCTGGCGGTTGGCAGAGGGCAGCATAAGCATCAGTATCACCAGGTTTTCTTCTGTGTCTAACCTGTTGAAATGGTCTGTTTTTTCTTTGATAACGGTACGACCACCGCTTGAAATATCTAACACCTGGCGGTAAGGATGTTCACGGTTGCGTAAATTGATAATGGTTTGCCTGTATATCTGTGAAGTCGGAACAATCCACAATACCAACCCGGTTTGCTTTTTCAGATAGGTTTTGTTTACAAGGTCAATGGTATGACAAGCCAATAAGGTCTTTCCGCCTCCTGTGGGTACTTTTAGATAAAGTTCGGGCAAAGGTTCGCCAATACCATTTGCACTGGAATGATAAATGTTTCCGACTGCTTTTTCCCATGCTTTTCTTGGGAAATTGTAATCCTTTGCCATTTCCGGGTCAAACTCAATGGCTTTTTCGTATTTGCCTTTGAATTCGGAAAGGGCTGAAAGATATTCTTTCAGTTTTTCGGTTACTTTCTTTTGATATTCCTTTAATTCCATCAGCCTTTAAGTTTATAGATTTCAAAAGGCAACTGGCAATAATCTATGCGTAATTCTAGTAGCGAATGCACATCTACAAATTTGGCAGGAGCAAACACCAAACGCCTTTTACCGTTGCCAGCCTTCGTTAAAACTTCGGCTGACACGTGTGCTTCCAAGGATTTTGCCCGTTCCAATGTTAGAGCGGTAGATTTCAGGTATTCAATATCCGCTTGATAGAATAAATAGACTTCATAATCTTTACTGCTTCCAATGAAGTTTTTCTTTTCATCCAGTTGGTTGGGGGTGAATTCTTCTCCGGTAGCGGTGTAAAACAAATACCGGGCAAGGTCGGCATAAGCCGGCAGATTGTTGCCGTGAAGGATGCTTTCCATTTCAATGGGTTCTCCCAATTCAAAATAACTGAATGAACCTCCTGCTCCTTCTTTAAACTTCTTGGATGCTGGTACGCCTTTTATCACTCGCCTTACCCGTTCTGCTGTGATCTCATTGGCATAACCCTCCATTTCCACCAAAATGAACTTGCGGTTTCCGCCATCTTCTTTGTTCAGGTCTAATACGGCATGAGCAGTTGTACCGGAACCAGCGAAAGAGTCGAGAATTATATCGCCATCTATTGTAGCCAATTTAAGGCATTGTTTTATCAGGGAAACTGGCTTAGGAAAATCAAATTCTTTGTTTAAATTGAATTGTTTCACTTCAATAGAACCTGTTTCTGTGAGCATGGAATTATCTTCCCATATAGATTTTGGTTTGTACGTTGACTTCCTGTATTTCTCATAGATGCCAAATGAACCATCCTTTTTTCCCTTGCCTATAAGATTGCTTGTTGACGCTTTCGAGGTAATGTTCTCTTCAAATTTCTCCTTTCCCCATCTCCAACAGCTTTCTTTTCCTTCGGAATTAAAGGGTTCAACTTTTATGTTAAAATCTTTGGTCTTGGATAGCGAAACCAAATAATAATCATCCTTGTCTACTGATTTTGGACTAATGTAGATTTGATAAAATAAATTCGGACGATTATGCTTACCGAATTTTGGATTCCGATTTCTTAATTCCCTTAAATTAAAGGCTCCAATATCATCCTTTAAGTTTAGATCATCCGAATCACCCGTTTTTTCAAGTTCAAACAATTCTGCATCCTCATTCTTTGTATATATCAAAAGGTACTCGTGGGTCTTAGCGATTTGTTTATATGTTTGTCCCCTGCTATTTGCTCGTACTATCACTTGGCTAAAAAAATTATTTTCAGCGAACACTTCATCCAACAACATTCTCAAATGATGTTGCTCGTTATCATCACAGGAAATAAATATAATTCCGTCCTCTGTTAATAGTTCTCTAAGCAATTTCAATCTTGGCATCATCATGCACAACCATTTGTCATGACGTGTTAAATCTTCCAAATCAACTTCTTTGCCCAGCCATTCTTTTATCATTGGGCTGTTTACGTTGTCGTTGTATGCCCATCCTTCATTACCTGTGTTGTATGGCGGATCAATGTAAATGCATTTGATCTTTCCAGCATAGGTAAGCAAAAGGGCTTTGAGGGCTTTGAGGTTGTCGCCCTGTATAATGAGGTTGTCGTGTAATGATACTTTATCGGTCAAACTCAGATTCTTCTTCGGCACCAACTGGTGGTATTTCACCGCCAAGTGGTGGTTTTGTACAAATGATTTTCCTTTGAATTGTAGAGTTGGCATATTACTTTTTCTTCTTAAATTTTAAATTAAATTTTTTTCAACTCAATTTCTTTTAATCTGTGTTCATATTGCAGCTTAACCAGTTCAATATATGCGTTCAAAATTTTTTCAAGTTCCTGTTGGTCTGTTTCATTTGTAATTTCCAAAGTTGATTTTTCTTCTGCTGCAATTTCAAATACAATAGTTGCTTTAGGTAATTTATACCCTGGCTCTTGTCCAGAAACAATTATTGCTGGTTTTATGCCTTTTGATTTTATCCAAATGTTTTTTATAGCCTTTGGAAAATAATTTATTAGCTTTTTCCACTTTATTCCTTTTTATTCTTGCTTATGTATTCAATCTTTTCCTCTGCCACTTTCAAAGCTTCTTTCGCCAATTTTTCCCCTTCAATTTCATACAAAATCCGGTCGCTTAGATAGGCTACAAGCATTTCTTTTTTGTCTGCCCCAAAGTATTTTGCCAGTTTCTCCACATGTTCTTTGGTCACTTTCCGTTGTCCTCTTTCAACTTTACTCAATACCGCCTGGTCAACATCAAGGTATGCAGCCACTTTTCTCAATGGCTCTCCTTTCTTTTCCCGTAACCTTCGTATTATCTCTCCAATGCTTTCCATTTTTGAAACGAAATGTTTTGACAAAAAAAGTCAAAATGCATTAATTTTCCAATCAATTATTCAAGAAGTTATCAACATTCCCCCATAATTATCAACATTCATATTTTTCTTATTAAAATGATATATTTTTGGAGATTCCTTTATTTATCCTTTAGGCTCTTAAAAATTAAAATTTAAAAAACTATGCTCCCACACACAGAAAAAACAACATCGCTTATGTCGTCAATTGATGAATTAAAAAGAACATGCTCCCAGGTTAGAAGGGACATATTAAGAATGATACATTCGCCTAAATCAGGCCATCCTGGCGGTTCATTAGGTTGTACCGAATTCCTCGTTGCCTTATATTTTGATATAATGAAGCATGACCATGAAAATTTTACCATGGATGGTACCGGTCAGGATGTTTTCTTCCTCTCCAACGGGCACATTTCACCTTTATGGTACAGTGTATTGGCGCGCTCGGGTTACTTTGATATAGCTGAACTAAGTACTCTCAGGAAATTGGGTACCCGCCTGCAGGGGCACCCTTCCATTCATGAGAATCTGCCAGGAATCAGGGTGGCTTCCGGTTCATTAGGTCAGGGATTATCCGTTGCAATAGGAGCTGCATTAGCGAAGAAACTAAACAATGACCCACATTTTGTGTTCAGCCTTCACGGTGATGGAGAAATACAAGCAGGACAGATCTGGGAGGCAGCCATGGCTGCTGCAAAGTTTAAAGTTGACAATTTGATTTCCACAATTGACTATAATGGCAGACAAATTGATGGAGATGTTAATGATGTGATGCCATTGGGGGATCTGAGAGCTAAATGGGAAGCTTTTGGGTGGGATGTTCTGGAAACATATCATGGAAACGAGATGGAGGAAATTCTGAAGACGATAAGGACAGCACAGCAACACGCAGGCAAGGGCAAACCCGTGATGATATTAATGCACACAGAAATGGGCTATGGCGTTGATTTTATGATGGGATCGCATAAATGGCACGGTGTTTCACCCAATGATGAACAGCTTGAAGACGCATTGTCGCAATTGGAAGAAACGCTTGGAGATTATTGAAGGATTGTCTGGTGGTGAGTGGTGAGTGGTGACTGGTGGCTGGTGGCTGGTGGCTGGGGAGTGGAGACTGGGTTTTGAGAATTGCAGATTGCGGGATTAATAAATTGCTGGGTCATTTGTAATTCGTCTTTTTCAGATAAATAGAATTGCCGGTCTTTTGTTGATAAAAACGTTACTTGATTTATCCGGAACCGGATATCTGACAAACCGGGAACCGATAATTGAAAACTGATAAACTGGAATCATCATTGCTGGAAAAAATTCCGTAAGTCATAGTTATTGTAGATTGCCTATTGCCGACTGAATACTGTGGACTGACGACTGGATTTTGCATATTGCGGAATGATAGATTGGAGAATTGAATGGAATGATTATTGTATTATTATATGTTAAATGGCTATATGGTTACATTATTAAATGGTTTACTTAAATACTCGAGATTATTTTTACGTAACTCGATATTAATTTCCTTTTTCACATACTACCATTGTTTATTGCTGCTGATACCGATATTCATCTATACCAAATCTTTTTCACAATCTGAAATCCGATTAACCCGCATCTTATTCGTATTTGACGGTTCTCAGAGCATGTACGGTAAGTGGCAGAGCGGAAGGAAGATAGATATTGCCCAAAAGCTCCTTTCAGAATTATTAGACAGCTTAACCGGTAATCCTAATATTGAGCTGGCTCTCAGGATATACGGGCATCAATCGCCTGTTATATCAAGAGAGAACAGGAACTGCGAGGATACTAAATTAGAAGTCCCTTTTAGTAAGAACAACGCTGATTTGATAAAAAATAGGTTAAAATCAGTTATACCCAAAGGTACAACACCCATTGCTTACTCCCTGGAAAAGGCAGCTGGTGATTTTCCTGCTTGCGATAACTGCCGCAACATAATCATTCTCATAACCGATGGCATTGAAGAATGCGAAGGCGACCCATGTGCCGTTTCATGGGCATTGCAAAAAAAGGGTGTTATCTTAAAGCCATTTGTGATTGGAATGGGGTTAAGCTCAGATGTAAAAAAATCTTTTGAATGCGTGGGAAACTACTTTGACGCCAGTAACGAGGGAACATTCAGAACAGTCTTAAATGTCGTTATCTCGCAAGCATTGAATTCAACAACAGCCCAGATCAACCTGCTCGATATTTACAGTAAACCCACCGAAACCAACGTTAACATGACATTTTACGATCAATATTCCGGAGCAATCAGGTACAATTACATTCACACTATTAACCACAGGGGAAACCCTGATACATTAATAATTGATCCACTTGGGACTTACAGGATGGTTGTTCATACAATTCCACCTGTTGAAGTTGACAGTATTACTTTAACACCTGGAAAACACACCATCATTGCTGCCGATGTCCCACAGGGAGCTCTTCTGTTGAAGGTTCAAGGCAGAAGCGATTACAAATCACTGCAATGTATTGTTCGTAAAGCAGTGGAGATGCCAACATTAAATATTCAGAGTTTTAACCAAACAGAAAAATATCTGGTAGGAAAATACGACATTGAGGTGCTCTCACTTCCACGAATTCTTATCAATGATGTAGAAATTTCACAAAGTCATACCACTACTGTTGAAATCCCCCAGCCGGGCATAGCGTCCATATTGCTGGCTGCAAGAGGTCATGGAAGCATCTATTTGGAAAAGGACAACGAACTTGAATTAATCTTTAACATAGATGAAAACATAACCAGGAAAACCCTTATTCTCCAACCGGGCAGGTACAAGATAGTGTATAGAACTTTACAATCCGAAGAATCAATTTATACAACAGAAAAATCATTTAAAATTGAGTCCGGTAAGTCAACACAGGTGAAGATGTATTAAGAACATAATTTTGTAAATTGTTAAAAAAAAATTTATATATAATTGAGTTAAGTATAAATGAGATAATGTTGCTGGGTACTGGTTACTGGGTTCTGGGTGGTATGTTTTGATTACGGAGTCTGAGTATAAAAACAACAACCCAGAACCCAGGGCAGGGCCCAGTACCCAGAACCTGATTATTAAATGCACAAAGATAAATACAAGTACAAATTTTATTAATTTTATAAAACAGTTACTTAAATGGAACAATCAATTGAACTAAAAGCAACACGAGCTGGTTTCGGTGCCGGTTTATTGGAACTCGGGAGAAGTAATCCTGAAGTAGTAGCCCTTACGGCAGATTTGACAGGATCATTACAAATGACGGCTTTTGCCAATGAATTTCCTGACAGGTTTTTCCAATGCGGTGTTGCAGAGGCAAATATGATAGGAATAGCTGCCGGTTTGACAATAGGTGGGAAAATCCCCTATACAGGCACTTTCGCCAACTTTTCAACAGGCAGGGTCTATGATCAGATAAGGCAATCCATTGCCTATTCTGAAAAGAATGTAAAGATCTGCGCTTCTCATGCAGGCCTTACCTTAGGTGAAGATGGCGCTACTCACCAGACATTGGAAGACATTGGCTTGATGAAAATGCTTCCTAATATGACGGTGATCAACACATGCGACTATAACCAAACAAAAGCTGCAACAATCGCTATAGCAAAACACAAAGGCCCTGTTTACCTCCGCTTCGGAAGGCCCAATGTACCAAACTTCACACAGGAAGATCAAGAATTCGAAATTGGAAAAGCTATGTTGTTCAGGGAGGGAAAAGATGTTACGATATTCGCAACCGGTCATATGCTTTGGAAAGCATTAAAAGCAGGTGAGATACTTGCAGAAAAGGGAATTGATGCTGAAATAATTAATATTCACACGATTAAACCTTTAGATAATAACGCGATCATATCTTCTGTAAAGAAAACAAAATGCGTTGTAACGGCTGAAGAGCATGAAAAAAACGGAGGTATGGGTGATAGTATTGCCCAGTTATTGGTAAGCACAAACCCCGTACCTGTTGAAATGGTAGCTGTAGATGATAGTTTTGGTGAAAGTGGAAAACCAGATGAACTGTTAGCAAAATACGGACTGGATATACCTGATATTGTTTCTGCCGGTGAAAGAGCGTTTAACCGGAAAATAAAATAGGTAGATGCAGTCATATTAAATATTACAACAATATTTCATAATTTTCTTGCCACAAAAACACAAAAGCACTAAATCTCACTAAACTATAATATAAATTTTTTTGTGGGATTTTGTGTTTTAGTGATTTCGTGGCATTATTTTTATCAATTTCGTTTCTAATTGATATAATTTTAATAAAAACACCCACCAAATATAATTTGGTTTTATTTTTAATATACTTATAATCAATGATTTATAAGCATTATATAATCTTTTACTTTAATCCCTTTTTCTGTAATTTTTTTCTATAGTTACATCCTATAATAATGTGAATTAGTGGTCAAAATTTATCATGATGGATAGTTATTCTGACAAAGAACTTCTCGATAAATTCAATAATAAAGAAAGCCGTTCTTATGCTTTTAATCTTCTGGTTAGAAAATATCAGAAGAAGCTGTATTGGCACATCCGTAGAATTATCATAGATCACGATGATGCTGATGATGTTCTCCAGAACGTATTCATAAAGGTATGGAAAGGGCTTGAAAAGTTCAGGGCTGATTCTGAATTATATACATGGCTTTACCGGATAGCTACCAATGAGTCACTGGGTTTTTTAAAACAAAAAAGAACCAGCCTTTTTATTCCTATGATCGATGTTGAAAGCCAGCTTTCCAATTCTCTGGAGGACGATAACTATTTCAGTGGAGATGAAATACAGCTAAAACTTCAAAAAGCAATACTAACCCTGCCCCAAAAACAGAGAGTTGTCTTTAACATGAAATATTTTGAGGGGATGAAATACGAAGAAATGGCTGGAATACTCGATACTTCGGTTGGTGCACTCAAAGCGTCATATCATCATGCTGTGAAGAAGGTTGAAAAATATTTAGCGCAATGAACGCTGGTATTATAAGAACATAACGTTGTAAATTGATTAAAAAGATATTCTTACGCGAATCACGAATTAAACGCTAATAAGGCGAATAAATGAAGTTCTGAAAAAACAACCTACATTCGCTTCATTCGCGTAGATTAGCGATTCGTGTAAAAAAACAAACTTAAAACATTGCGATTCCGATACTATAAATTAAACCTTTTTCATTTTAAATCATCAAATAAACAGATGCAAGCAAAAAACAACATATCAAACAATAATGAGGATCTAAAGGATCTCTCCCCTACCCTATCAAAAATTGAAAAACATAACCCATTCAAGATTCCCAAGGGATATTTTGACTCTTTACCCACGATAATACAAAATCGCTGCATTGAGATAGAGAAGGGAAAACCCATCCGTGGTCTGTGGCTACAAAATATATTTACTCCTGTAATTCAAAAATTAACCTTGTTAAATTTAAAGATCGCAATTCCTGTATCAACGGCTATTGTGATAATTATTGCAGGTATCTATTTTTTCACTTCACTAACAACCTCTCTACAAATTGAGAATGGCGCTTCTCTCCTGTCCTTTAATCAGCTAAGTGGGGAAGAAATTGCTTCTGTATTAGAAAATGATAATGGTTATTACATTGATGAATATTTAATTATAGAAGCATTGTTGGATAAAGAAATGGAGGAAGAAGAAAATGCAGCATCAAACCCTGATAACATTGATGATTCAAGTGATGAGATCATTGATTATTTAATAGAAAATGATATTGACCTTTCAACAATTGTTAATGAAATGTAAGGATATAACTTTGTAAAATGACAAAAAATGAAATTATATAGAATTGAGTTAAGTATAAATAAAATAATGTTGCTGGGCACTGGTTACTGGGTGGTATGTACTGTTTACGAAGTTTGAGAATAAAATAAACAACCCAGAACCCAGCGACCAGAACCCAGAACCTGATTATTAAATGCAAAAAGATAAATAAATTTTATTGAAAACATTAAAATCCTGATACTATTAATTAATCTAAAACCCAATACTATGAAAACAAAACAAACATTGCTAACCACAGGTTGTGTTCTTTTAATTAGTTTTGCCTGCATTGCACAGGAACCTATGGATCCGGGTCCACATCATGGCAAAAAAGAAATGATAGAAGCACAAAAGATCGCTTTTATTACAAAACATTTAGACCTGTCACCGGAAGAGGCACAGGTTTTCTGGCCTGTTTATAACCAGTGTGATAAAGAAAAAAAAGAATTAAGAAAAACGCATAAGGAACAATTTAAAAAAGGTCAGGAACACAATTCTCTTGAGTCACTTGATGAAATGACTGATAAAGAGGTTGAGGCACTGATAGATAATGAAATGGATTTAAGACAAAAAGATCTCGACCTGCAGAAAGCATGTCATGCAAAGTATAAGGAAGTGCTGCCTATAAAGAAAGTAGCAAAATTGCACCGTGCCGAAGAGCAATTTAAAAGGGAACTGCTTAAAAAGATGCGTGAACACAAGGAAAGACCAGAGAGACCGGAACGTCCGGATAGGTGGTAATATAGTTGGCAGTTTTGAATACAAGGGCAGTCCAAAATGACAGAATCAAAACATTTTGGACTGCCTTTTCTTTTTGTTAATTTTGCGTTTATTATCAACTATTTGCCAATTTTAAAAAATAACATGGAACTAATAACGGGTTTTGTCGAACTTCAAACAAAGGGGAAAACCGATATAATTGACATCACGGCAGATGTTCAGTAGATTATTTATGTGGATTTTGATACTCGCCCCCGGGCACGGAAAGTAGCTGTTCAGGTTTGCGGAAAGAAAAGGTAGAATTGAAAAAACCTAAATTCTAATACCTATAACCAGCATATCATCCACTTGCTCCCTGGTACCTTTCCAGTCCTCGATGGTCTTATCTAAAATCCCCCCTTGTTCAGCCATTTTGTGCTTCTGAATATCCAGCAATAATTCACTGAACCTGCTTACAGTAAATTTTCGTCCATCTTCCCCTCCAAACTGGTCGCAATAACCATCTGTAAAAAGATAAACCGTATCGCCCTTTCTTAAATTCAATTTTTGAGTTTTATATTCCCTTTCTTTTTCAGCCATTGTTCCAGTACCGAGAAATAAACCAATTGGCAATTTATCTCCTTTTATTATTTCGATGTCTCTCTGCTTTTTTTTAGCACTGTTATGTTCGGTATTTCTTACCAATATCAGTGGTCTTCCTGCTCCAGCAAATTCGAGTGTATAAACTTGCGAAGTTTCTGACACACCCCCCTGCTCACTCTTAATAGAGGTGGATGGCTTACGTGTGGGATATCCTCTCTCATTTGGAAAGGGATCGGTGGTGAGATTAAACAATGCTACATCCATTCCATCAACGGTTTCGGAATCTTTTTCCTCTTTTTTTAAAGCAGCAACCACACCATTGTGCATTTCCTTCAATACTTCCGATGGGTTAAGAATGCCTTTATTGACAATATCATTCAACAATTCATTTCCTATCAAAGACATAAAAGCTCCGGGAACACCGTGTCCTGTGCAGTCGCAGACAGCCAAGAAGATACTGGACAGTGATTGGGGGTGGGCTGTTATCCAAAAAAAATCTCCGCTTACAATATCCTTGGGCTTGAAAAGCATAAATGATTCAGGAAATATTTCGTGAATTTTTTCTTTAGAAGGTAGTATGGCATCCTGTATTCGCTTAGCATAACGGATACTTCCTGTAATATCCTTATTTTTCCTGGCTAATTCTTCAGTCCGCTCAGCAACTTTTTGTTCTAATACTTTCTTCTCATTTTCAATTTGTGAAATCCTGAATTTTATAAAAAAGTAAACCGTGGTTATACCTATTATTAAACACAGCAAATAAAACCACCACGATCGCCAATATGGAGGGAATACTTTGAAAGGAAAAGACTTCTCTTCACTAAGAATACCCAAAACATTTTTTGCACGAACACGAAAAGTGAAATTGCCCGCCGGCAAAAAAGAAAATTCAAATATAGAATTAGCGCCCCAGGGGGACCATTCTGTAGTTAAACCATCAACAATATATTGATATTTAGTGGATGTTTCATTTATATAAAACGGTGCATTGAGGAAAAAAACAATTGAATTATTATTATAATCCAATGTGATATCCTTAAATGATAAGGAAGTACCTGAAATATTATTTACGCTTTTTATATACATATCAAAAGAGATACCTGATTTTTCCTCTTCCCTTTTATTTATTTTAAATATTGATTTCTCTCCATCAATAATCCATCTGTCATTCATAGCATCTACATATATTTGTTTAATATTATTGAAAAGATTCAGGAAAATCTCATTAATTATATATTCCTCGGCACGCTTATCAAGCCCGGTATAAGTTAAAGCCCTTGCAGATAATCCTGCCCAATTATATCCGTTGTAGCCCCATGTGATACCTTGCTGGGAATATGTCATCCTTGAGTCTTCTGTAAAATAGCTGTTTATTTCGTCATTGAGAAAAATCGAATCCTGTTCATAATTATAGCTATATATTTCTGAAGCAGATCTTTCAAAGAATGGTTTTCCGAAAATTATCCTAACCGAAATTATTTCGGAAAAATTGTCACTAAAAGCATAAGAACTCACTTTATCAGGTCTTCCTGTTGAGTCAATAGTTAATTTATAAATAAAGTTTTCGCAGCCGAGCCAGAAATTTTGCTGGTAATCCTCCGCAATTGAATACACGCTTCTTTGAATATCCTGATAAATATCCTCTTCAATAATCCATAAATCACCTGTGAAATAAATAGATTTCATCCCGGTGCTTAAGCCAATGAAAAACAGATTTGGAATACCGGTGGCATAAATACAATTAATATAGGGATCTTTAATAATTGGTTTGGCTTGTTTGTTAAATATCTCGTACAGACCGGTATTACTTGCGACCAGCAACCTGTCATTTCCACTACTCCTGATTTTATCCTGACTAGCAGACAATCTAATAAGCTGCCTGCATTTTCCTTTTAACCCATTTACCTGTTTGTAGATATATTTTATAGATTGAAGAGCATATACTTTCCTGAACTTATATTCTTTTTTAAGTGTCTCAGGTTGCTGTATAACTCCAGGTAAAGCGGTGATATTCTGTTCATATCCCTTTCTGGCAAGAAGGGTATCTTCCTTTATTACCGCCCGCTTTAGTAAGTCTTCTTCTCCCAAAGTATCTTCGCTATATTGTACACTATCCTCTACGGTTTTGTATGCTTTTTCCTTTTCCCTTTTAGTCTTTCTCTCCCTTGTTATTTTCAGCCCAAATAGATGTACCCCCTTTTGTTTTTTTCCCTGCAATGAATCCGGTTCGCTTGTCGCCCTTTTTGCTAAAATCTCATCTTCACCTATAGGCGGTTTTTGATGTGTTCTCTGTAAAGGCAACAGACTATCATCTGTTTTTTTCCTTGGCTCTTTAATGTAGATTTCCAGTTCCTTGAAGTTTTTTACCTCAGTGAGATAAAACACACCTTCACTGGTTGCTACATAAACAGTACGGTCAAAATCAATAACAGATATAATATTCCCTTCCAACCCGGGGTATAAAGAAAAATTCCTGACCGGTATTGAGTTGTCAACCCGTGTTATGCCATAGTCATGCGATATCCAAAGCCCTCCGTTTCTGTCCTTTCCCATCGCATAAATTTCATCATCGGGAAGACCGGTCTGGTAATTGAGGATATTTGATGTTTTTCCCGTCTCTTTGTCAATAAAGACACACCCTCCGGTAAGTGTGGAAAGAACAAATTGGTTATCTGACAACTCAATACCACCAGCGAGGATACTTTCCAACAGATAGTCCCTGGCTTCAAACGAGAATGGTTTTAGCCCTATTCTACCGCTTCGGTCATCCTTTCCTGCGGAGCGGGCATTAAAAAGATAAATCTCATTTTCACTTGTCCCCACCAGGAATGTATCTTTCCTGTAATGTAAAGCCGTAATTATTTCAACAGACAAGAGTATTTCTCCACTGGGAATGGCTGCTAATATTTTGTCTTCTACTTTGTGTAAACCACTTCCGGCAATATTGACATAAAGTTCATCCCCGGTATTTATCAAACCGGTGAAAGGTTCGCTATCATCTGTATTCCATAAATAATCAATTTCATTATTTTCTCTTGAAAAGCGGAAGATATGGTAGTAACAGTAAAAATAAATAAAATTTTTAGTTATGGCAATATCCGTTATCCCGCTAAACACCCCTGATGATATGGAAAAATTTCCTTCCTGATGAGAAATGGAGACATAAACATCTTTACCTGTTTCATCTTTTTCCAGGTAACCGAAATTGTTCCTGCAACCAACATACACTCTACCGTTACTTGAATCTATAGCCACAGAATAGGCGGAAGACGGGGTTTTTAACAGCTCCCATTTTACTCCGTCATAAGTTAAAACACCTCTTCTACCGGCAAAATACATTATCCCATTTAAATCCTGGATTATTGAAGTGTGTTGATTCTTTATATTTTCTATACCGGGATCGTAATTAACAAGATATAGATTGCCTTGCTGGGCGTAGGAGTTGGTCACGCATAAAAGAATGATATGCAATAGCAGTACTCTGGTGCAGTAATAAATTGATTTTGAAATATATGTATGTGTGCAGATATTCACATTCAGGTAATATTTAAACAAAAAAATGCCTAAATCATTAAAATTTATTATGAAGTGAGAAATTGAATTCCAACAATAAAGATAGGGGTAAAAGGGAAAACCGTGATATTTTCCTTTTTATTCATAAATTTTTTCATCTTCAGCACCAGATTCCTGAGCGTCATTTTCCACATCCCGCACGCTGCTATCATGCTCAAGAACTTCTTTGAGGTATTCGTGTTGAATAATGAGATTCATGATCTCATTTGTACCAGTCCATATTGACATCAGCCGTGAATCCCTTAAGAGCTTTTCGATGGGAAAAACGTTTGTATAACCGATTCCTCCCATTATTTGCATTGAATTATTTACAATTTCCCATGCTGACTCAGTAGCAAATTTCTTGGATTCAGACACAAGTCTGCGTGTATAGCCGGTACATCCTAATTTATCAACTGCCTTTGCAGCTCCAAATACCAGCCCACATGCCGCATCCAGTTTTGTAATACAATCTGCAATTTTAAAGTTCACACCTTGAAACTCGCGGATCTTTTTACCAAATGCCTTTCTTTTATCACTATATCTTGAAGCAATTTCCAATGCTGCGCGTGCCAGCCCAATCGCTCCTGCTGCTGTTGTTATACGTTCAGGTATCATCATCTGATAAAAAATATCCCCACCCCTGTTTTCCTCAAAAAGAAGGTTTTCAACAGGTACCCGCGTATTTTTAAATATTATCCTTCCGGCACCACCGCCTTTTGTACCCATCAAACCATAAAGATATTTTGTTTCAACCCCCATATCCCTTTCAACGATAAATGCGCTTAGTGATTTTGATGAAATATCGTCACCTGTCTTTGCATAAACAAGAAAAATATCAGCACCTTCGGCTCCCACAACGAATCGCTTTTGTCCATTTAAAATGTAAAAATCTCCTTCTTTTCTGGCAATGGTTGTAGCGCCAAAAAAGTCAGAACCTCCACGCGGTTCTGTAAGTGCTTCAGCACAAAAGATATCTCCCTTTATCAAAGGTTCAAGATACTTCTTCTTTTGCTCTTCTGTACCAAAAACATGAATTGCCTCGCCAACAATGCTCACAAGAGAATATAAACAAGTTAGTGAAGCGCCCAGCACCCCCACTTCTTCAAGAGCTACTATCTCATCGCTCCATTGCAGCCCCCGGGCACCACAATCCTTAGAAAATCTCAAACCCAGCAGATCTCTCCTTGCTGCTTCAAGAACAAATTCCCTGGGATAACGGACTTTATCTGCATCCATATCAAGTAATAACTGCCTGGGAACCCATTTCACAAATCCCCTTACTTCATCTCTGAGTTTTTTTTGTTGCTCTGTTAACAATGCTTCTATCATTATTTTTCCTCCCTTCTAATAATTTCTTTTTTAATCAATTTACGAAGTTATGTTCTTTAAATATGTTAACCTCTTTTTTTAGAAAAAGCTGAATGAATTGAGTTGTTGTAAATATTTTTTAAATCTAATGTTCGTAATAATGTACCTAAGAAATTTATTTTAATATTCTTATATTTTTGTTTAAGATCGTTAAATTTATTTATAAGTGAAAAATCAATATTTTGATCAGAATAAATAGCAAAATATAACATTATTTCACAATACTTGACGTTATATCTTATCAATTCCTTAATATACAATTCTGTCAGATCATATAATATATTTACATGTTTTTTATAAACAGGTCGAAAAGATTCAATGAATTCTATCCATTTTTTGTAATTTTTTACAGGAAAAAATCTATTCAGTTTTACTAAATCTATTTCTTGATATTTATTATATTGTTTTTGTAAAACCGATAATTTCCCGGGGCAAATAATTCCTTCGGAATGACAGTGCAGTTCAACTTTTTCTATTTTATTAATATCCAATTTAAAGTTTGATTAATAATAATTATTAAAAAAATTGCCTGCTGCTGATTGGTGACTACGGACTTGTATATGATAAAGGAGGAATAAAAAATAAGCATTTTTATATTCAAAACAAGTTCGTTATTCGTTGATAATTCCAGGATACACTTTCAGAGCTTCCTCAAGGCATTCCATAGCATTTTTTATGGCATCCAAATTCAAAACATACGCTATTCTCACTTCATCTGTTCCAAGCCCTTTGGTTGAATAAAAGCCCGTGGCTGGCGCAAGCATCACGGTTTGCTTATTGTATTCAAATTCTTCCAGTATCCACTGACAGAATCTATCACAATCATCAATGGGCAGCCGGGCAATAACATAGAACGCTCCGCTTGGCTTGGAGCAGAAAACACCATCAATCCTGTTTAACGAGTCAACGATCAGGTCTCTTCTTTTAACATACTCGTCCGAAACATCATCGAAGTAGGAATCGGGGGTTTCCAATGCTGCTTCAGCGGCAATTTGTCCGAATGTAGGGGGGCTTAACCTTGCCTGGGCATATTTAAGGGCGGTTTCACAAACTTCTTTGTTTTTTGATATAATTGCCCCTATCCTGGCGCCACATAAGCTGTACCTCTTTGATATGGAATCAACCATAACCACGTTTTGTTCAATGCCTTTCAAATTCATCGCAGAGAAATGGATTTTTCCGTCATAGCAGAATTCGCGGTACACCTCGTCTGAAAATAAATATAAATCATGCCCCCTGACAATGTCTCTTAAGGATTCCAGCTCTTCTTTTGAATATAGGTAGCCGGTAGGGTTATTGGGATTACAGATCATTATTGCCCTGGTCCTGGGTGTTATAAGTTTTTCAAATTCAGTGATGGATGGCAATGCAAAACCATCTTCAATTTTAGCAGTGACAGACCTTACAGTAACACCAGCACCACAACTGAACCCGTTATAATTTGTATAAAACGGTTCGGGAATAATAACCTCTTCACCCGGGTTCAGGCAGGTCATCAAGGCAAATAATATAGCTTCAGACCCTCCTGTAGTTATAGTGATATTAGTATGGTCAATTTCAATATTATGTTTCCTGTAATATTCAACCAGCCCTCTCCTGTATGATTCAAAGCCGGCAGAATGGCTATATTCTATTACTCTTAAATCAATATCCTTGATTTTCTTCAGAACAACTTCAGGTGTTTCAATATCGGGTTGACCGATATTAAGGTGATAAACCGTTATTCCTTTTCTTTTTGCTTCCTCGGCATAAGGAACTAGCTTACGTATTGGTGATTCTGGCATTTGGTTGCCCCTAATAGATATTGATAGCATTTTGATTTAAGATTTATTGTTGTTTAAAATTGCTTTTCATCCGCCAGCTAGCGGATGAAATCGGTAGCGGAAATTTGTGTTTGGTTTTTCGTCATTGTCAATTGCCTATTGCCAACTGCCTACTTTTCCTTATTATCAACCATTCCTTTAAACCTGAGCTTTGTGGGAGAATTGTTTTCATTTGAATAAACTTCAAGTATATGATCCTGCCATCCAATTTTCCCTTTGGTGTTGAACTTAATGCGGATTGTACCTTTTTGACCCGGTTTTACCGGTTCTTTTGGCCATTCGGGTTTTGTGCATCCGCATGTTACTTTGATGTTATTAATTATCAATGGTTGGTCTCCGGTATTTTCAAAAATGTAATTGAAGTTCAGTATCTCTCCCGCCTTGACCTTTTCATATTTAATGGTTTTTTTCTCAAATTGGAATTTAGGGCCTGCCGGCTGGCAGAATGAAGATGATATCGTGACTATTGAAAGGAAAAATACTAACCAGGTGTATAAATATATACGTGGGATGATTAACAATTTATGAAAAATTGCGGATTTCGATGTATGAAAAATCAATCCAAAATTAAAAATCACAAATTACAAGCACCAAATAACAAATAAGTCACTAACTTTTCTTAATGGGAGTAACGCCTTCAGTCACTTTTTTTTCAGGAACCGTCTGTTCATTCTGCTGTACGGGGTTGGATTTGATTGTTCCTTTGATAGTTAACCTTTTATTTGGTGTTTTGGCATTTGAAGTGATTGTTATCGTTTTGGTGAAACTTCCAACCCTGTTTGTAGAGTATTTTACTTTAATTACACCTGTTTTACCAGGCAGAATAGGTTCTTTGGGCCAACTTGGAACAGTGCAACCGCATGATGCCTTTGCACGTGAAATGATTAAAGGTTCTTTTCCAGTGTTGGTGAATTTGAATTCACGAACACCATCACCATTGTATTCAACGGTACCATAATCCATAACATCTTTTTCGAAAGCTATTTCAGGTGCATTGGGATTTTGAACAACAGGTACAGTTGTTGCCGGCTGTTCAGGTTGTTCTGTTACAGCACTTTTTACAGGTTGCGCTTCTACAGCTTTTCTTTCAGGTTGTAGCTTAACTGCGGATTTTACCGCAGGCGCTTTTACTACAGGCGTTACCTCTTTGGGCTTATCAGTAGTTTTTGATTCCTGTGCATTCGCAGCTATTAATGTAATGGCTGCAATTCCGATTGATAGGATAATTTTTTTCATTTCGTATAGGAATTTCAATTTAGAGTGCAAATATAAAAATTCTTTATTTAAAAGCGTAACTTGAAGAAAACTTAGAATTTACTAATAGAGGTATCTAAAATCGTGCCATTTTTTTATACTTTTGCAAAACTTGTTCTTATTTCACAAAGTTCTATTCTTAACACTTAACCATGCAAATCCCAAAACATTACGAACCCAGGAAAACCGAAGACAAGTGGTATAAATACTGGATAAACAATGGTTTCTTCCATTCCGAACCTGACGACAGGGAGCCATATGCAATTGTTATCCCCCCGCCTAATGTAACCGGGGCTTTGCACATGGGACACATGCTCAATAATACTATACAGGATATATTGGTGCGAAGGGCAAGAATGCAAGGTTTTAATGCCTGCTGGGTACCGGGAACAGACCATGCATCTATTGCAACCGAAGCCAAAGTTGTAGCTCTGCTCAAAGAAAAAGGTATTGATAAATCAGAACTATCCCGCGAAGAGTTTTTAAAGCACGCCTGGGAATGGAAAGAAAAGCACGGTGGGATCATTCTTGAGCAACTAAAAAAATTAGGCGCCTCCTGTGACTGGAACCGCACACGCTTTACTATGGAAGAAGAGCTTTCAAAAGCTGTTATACATGTGTTTATTGATTTGTATAATAAAGGGTTGATCTATCGCGGTGAGAGGATGGTGAATTGGGATCCCGTTGGATTGACCGCTGTTTCTGATGAAGAGGTCATTCATAAAGAAGAGGATTCGAAATTCTATTATATACGTTATAAGATAGTAGAAGGAACGGGAAATGAGTATATTACCATTGCAACAACCCGCCCAGAAACCATCCTGGGGGATACAGCTATTTGTTTACATCCTGATGATAAACGATACAGGCATTTAGAAGGTAAAATGGCTTTGGTGCCACTTATCAATCGCCCGATACCATTCATCTTTGATGAATATGTTGACATAGAGTTCGGAACCGGAGCATTGAAGGTAACACCTGCCCACGATGTTAATGACAATGAATTGGGAAAAAAACACAAACTTGAAACAATTGATATTTTTAATAATGACGGAACATTAAATAAAAACGCACAGATCTTTATTGGAGAGGATCGCTTTATAGTGAGAGAAAAAATTTCCAAACAACTTGACAAGGAAGGGCATTTGGAAAAAGTGGAATTGTTAAACAATAAAGTCGGTTATTCTGAACGAACCGATACAGTAATAGAACCCAAGCTTTCCATACAGTGGTTTTGTAATATGAAAAATCTGGTAAAACCGGCACTGGAAAATGTGATGAACGACAACATCAAATTCTATCCCTCAAAGTATAAAAACACTTATAAATACTGGATGGAAAACGTTAGAGATTGGTGTATTTCCCGTCAATTGTGGTGGGGACACAGGATACCTGCCTGGTATTATGGAAAAGGTACTGATGATTATGTGGTAGCCGAAACAATAGAAGAAGCATTTCAAATAGCCAATTCAAAATTAAAAATTAATAATTTAAAATTAGAGGATTTAAGACAGGATGAAGATGTTTTGGATACATGGTTCTCCTCCTGGCTTTGGCCCATCTCAGTGTTTGATGGTTTTTCCAAAAAGGGAGAAAAAGACATTCAATATTATTATCCTACCGATGCCTTGGTAACTGCTCCCGAGATACTCTTCTTTTGGGTGGCGAGAATGATAATGGCGGGTTATGAGTACATGGGAGAAAAACCGTTTAAAAATGTTTACTTCACGGGTATTGTCAGGGATAAACAGCACAGGAAAATGTCAAAATCCCTCGGCAATTCACCAGAACCTCTCGATTTGATCGGTAAATACGGGGCAGACGGGGTCAGGGTCGGCATGTTGTTGTGTTCGCCTGCCGGGAATGACCTGCTATTTGATGAAAGCTTATGCGAGCAGGGAAGAAATTTCTGTAATAAAATTTGGAACGCTTTCAGATTGGTCAAGAGCTGGGAAGTTGAAGATACTACAAAGCAACCGGAAAGCAGTAAGGTGGCTGTTAACTGGTTTAATGCCAAATTAAACCTGACAATTGAAACCATAAATAATCATTTCTCCAAATACCGCATTTCCGATGCCTTGATGGCTACATATAAATTAATATGGGATGATTTTTGCTCATGGTACCTGGAAATTATTAAACCGGATTATGAACAGCCAATTGATAAGATAACTTTTGATGCTTCTATTAATTTCTTTGAACGGCTGTTAAAGCTTCTTCACCCTTTTATGCCTTTTATATCAGAAGAGTTATGGCACTTGATACGTGAGAGGGATGCAAAAGTTAGTATTGTAGTTTCAGATTGGGCAGAAGCCGGAAAGACTGATGATAAGCTGATAGATTCATTTAATACAACCATTGAGGTGATCACTGGGATAAGAAACGTTCGCAAAGAGAAGAATATACACAAAAAGCAGCAATTATCTTTGCTTATTAAATCCGATCCTCACTCACATGATACTTGCTTTGACAGTGTGATCTTAAAACTATGTAACTTATCAGGATTAACTTACCAGCCACGGCAGAAAGGGGATAAAGATCATAAAATTGATAATGCTGTTTCATTTATTGTTAGATCCACTGAATACTTCATTCCCATAGAAAATGCTGTTGATCCGGAAGATGAAATCATAAAGGTTCGCCAGGAGTTAGAGTATACCAAAGGGTTTTTACGATCAATAATGAAAAAGCTGGACAACGAGAACTTTATTAATAACGCTCCTCCCCAGGTAATTGAAAAAGAGCGCAAAAAACAGGTGGATGCAGAGGTGAAAATAAAGGTTTTGGAAGAGCAGTTGGAAGGGTAATGACAATCCTAAATAAATTTTTAAATCACAAACGTAAATCCCTTGTTCTTTTGTTTAGTTATATTCCTTTTACTTTCAATCATCTGATGAAGCACTGTAGTAAACTCTTTGCTTAAATACCTTATCATAATACTTTCATCTTTTATGTCAAAATACCCGTTATTTGTGGATAATCAGCCGATTAGCTTTTTTGTAATTTCCTGCTGATAAAGAATAATAGTAAATTCCACTGGAAAGTAATTGGGTATTGAATTTTAAAAAGTGCTTGCCTGCTTTCATCTCTTTATTAATCAATGTTTCTATTTTCCTACCTGACACATCGTAAACACACAAGGTTACCTTTTCTTTTTCAGGGATATTGAATTCAATTATAGTATAATTATTTGCTGGGTTTGGGTAATTCCGCAGTTCCAATAAGTAATTAGCAGTTTTGTCATCTTCACTTACACCTGTTATATCAAATAGGTGTGTAGAATAAACCCCATTACCATGAGTAGCAACAGCCACAAACCCATCAGATTGTCTGTAATCAATCATTTCAACAACTACATTGCCAATAGAGTTTGCACCTTGCTGCACCCAAACGGTAGAATCATTGAAGGTTGAATCGGCAATGAGTGTGTCTGTAGCAAACAAACCTATACTTGTACCTAATAAATAAATTGTATTGCTGCTGTCAGGAATTATAGAAGCCCAGCGGCATGACGGGCCATCGCCTAAACCATAACCCAGAGGAGCTCCTGGTGGTGGATTTGTCTCTAAATTGCCGGAAACTTGTAACCAATAGTCACCACCATTCTCTGAGTAGTATAAGCTGTAAACTTTATAATTGGAATAAACAACCAATACCTTATCAGCATCTCTCGGGTCAACGGCAATACAGCTCGTATATCCGCCTGAGCCAATATTATTAGTAATTTCCACAGATGAAGGATTTCCAACATTGGTACTGTCAATTCGAAAAATTCTTCTACTATTAGTGCCGTAATATAACCTGTGTGCCGGATTTTTTGAACAAGCGAGGGCTGTTATGTTTGAAGTAGTTAATGGAATGATATTCGTCAATTGAGTCCAGCCGGCACTAATTGAATCATACTGATTGTTTAACACAATTTGAGACAGATCGTCATTCCTCCAGAGGTTGCTTCCTTCAGCGAGATACATCACATTATTATCCACAGGGTCAAGAATAAACGGGTTAATAAAAAGATAATCGCCACCGTTAATTGTATCATCAGTAATAGGGTCAATCCTTGTAAAAGCAGTTGGATTGCCATTAATATCTAAAGCAACTTTAAGTATTTTTCCCACTTGCCTGGAAAAATAATAGTAATCAGCGCCATCTTCAATAGCGCAAAAGGCACCGTCACCAGTTGAAGGAAATGTCCAGGGCGCAGTTGGGTCGGTTGAATTGGTCCACCATGATCCATTATCCTGTAAGCCGCCTATGATAACGTTGCTGTTGAGGATGCCGTGATCAATAGCAATGGTATAGAATTGAGTAGTTAAATAACCTTTGTTCAATGTTGTCCATGATACAACAGGACTCATACAGTCAGATGTTTTGAATACTCCTCCATCAGTAGCGGAGATCATCACATTCGGGTTTAATGGAAGGAAAAGGATAACATGCTGGTCTGGGTGTTGATTGGGATAGATCTCAAAATAAGGAAGGGTTGTTCCGGGTTCATATCCGCCAATCTGGGTTGTGTTATCCGGAGAGGTGAATCCATCTGTTGACCTATATAGATTTGTTCCCCCGATAAAAACTGTATTTGGATCATCTGGTTTAACAGCAACTACTAAATTATATGAGCCCTGTGCATTGAAATTATCAAACGGGCTTGGTCCTCCGGCTGGTAAACTGGAAGAAAGGTCTTGCCAGATCCCATTTGTATCGGCTCCATTACCAGTTAGATAAGTGTATTTCCACAAACTATTCCATTCTATGCCATCAAAAAATACGTTTGTCTGCTGTCCGTAACCAGGTGTATGTGCAAGAAAATATACATTATTCTCATCAGAGGGGTCTATCCCAATAACAGTTCTCCAGTGTTGACCCGGCCAACCTGAAGGTTTGATATTTGTCCAATTAACTCCGTCCTCTGATCTCCATATTCCTTTATTTGCTGCATTATTGCCCGAAGTGGAGATACTGCTCATCGTAGCATAAGCAACACCGGTAGAGGTAACTGAAATATCGGTAAAATAAGAAAGTATGCCGCTGGCGCCAATAACGGTTGTCCATGTTTCCCCTCCATCAACGCTTCTCTGAATACTTCCGAAAACAGCAGCATACACGACATCGGCTGTTTCTATAGATGGGTCTGTGGTTATATTCCATATCCTGTCCCAAAGGTCGGTTGTCTGCGGTGTTCCTGAAACAGTTGAAGAAAGAGTATCCCATGTAATTCCACCATCAACAGATTTAGAAACACCATTCCCAAGATAGGATGCTGAAAAATCCTTACTCGCTGAATTTCCAATAACCTCTCCAGAGCCAAAATACCAAACATTTGTTTTTCCCGGTCTCGTATCCTGGGCTATGCAAGTAATACTATGATGCTGACTGGAAGCGGTTACCTTGGTCCATGTCGTTCCACCATCTGTAGTGCGCCATAATCCACCGGAAACACCGCCAGCTAATATCACATTTTCGTTTGTAACATCTATTGTTGCTGCTCTTGTCCTTCCACCTACATTATAAGGCCCCATAGCTGTCCAGTAATAACTTCCGGTTTTATTACCACTCTTCATCTGATTACCTGCAGGATGATATCCTGCATCATTAGGTAACGTTCCGGCAAAAGCCAGTTCTCTTCTTCTAATATTTGGAGGAATTTGCCCGGTAACAGGATCCTGCAGCCGCATATTTTCCCATTCCCATCTAGCATAAGGATTATCCATTGCCCCATTTGAAAAATGAGATCCAGAAAACAAAGGGAGCTTGACAGTTATTGGCTTTTGTGGCTCTATGATGGCAATTGTAGCCATTAGAACTATTCCAATAACTGAAGCAATAAATATTCTATGTTTAATTTGATAATACATAGCTATTTGTTATTCCATTACAATTTAAATCTTTGCCTCCCGATAGTCATCGCATACGCGTCAACTAAATTTGATGTAACAGTTGCCAATAGTTACTTCTATCATGTCTTCTATCATACTGGCAATAGTATGCTACCTGCTCTTCGATTAGGTCAATATCAGGTGTTTTTAATATCATTTCAATCCTCC
>JBDRNO010000012.1:0-2618 GCA_043811005.1 Bacteroidota bacterium
TACATCCCCGGAAAATGCAAGTTGGGAAGGATTTGTTTTTGAAAATGAAACTGAAGATTATACTTTCAGTAACTCTACATTTGAAAGATGTGGAATTCAGGGGTATGCGCACTATTTGAATATTAATTCATGTCAGTTCACCCATGGAAATATTGAATTCTCTGCCGGGAAACTGCAAATTGAAAACAGTCAGTTCGACGAGGCATTTGTCAATGCAAAAGACGGGTTGTTGGTACAACCGGTCAATATATTCAATTGCACTTTTAATAATGAAAATATTTTTGACTATCCCATTAAAATTGATAACTATAAACTATTTGACATTCATGGAAACAACATTAAACACAACGACAAAACTGGTATAGCAATATACAATTCAAAAGGTGCAAAAGGGGCTGAAGTACATGATATATATAATAATGAAATTTATTCAAAAACTGCCGGAAGTGGCAATGCAGATTTTGGGATCAGGGTTTACAACAGCCACGTTGATCTGAAAGATAATAACAATATTTATAATAATTTTGTAGGTCTAATATGCTATAACACTTCCGAAGTTACCTTGCTTGGTGATTGCAATGCCCAGGATGAATCAACAGCACAGAAGATAAAAAACAATAGCCTGAGACAGGTCTATACAGATGATAACAGCTTTCCGACAGATTTCCGGTATAATGTAATTTACGACGATAATGCCTCTACATATTATGTTTATTATGAAAGGGCAATTTTACCTCCTTCACCGGATACCTACATCACTGAAAACTATTGGGGAACTTCTTTCGCACCTGAAAATAATCTCTATCCAGCCTCGAGCTTCATTTATGAACCGATATGGAATTTTGGCTGTCTGAAAGATGGACCGGTTCAAAGTCAATATGATTCAGCAATTATATATGTCTCAAATGGAAACTTCTCTCTTGCAGAACAACTATTTAAGGAAATAGTATTGAACTATCCTCAATCCATTTATGCAAAAGCATCATTAAAAGAGTTATTCGCATTAAAGGATATCTATGACCAGGATTATGCCGGGTTAAAATCATTCTATGATACAACATTTGTACTTCAGGATACTACTGAAATAAGTAAACTTGCTTATTGGCTTTCAAATAAATGCGATGTCAGAATGGGTAATTATCAGGCAGCAATCACCTGGTATGAAAACATCATCGATAATCCTGATACAGAGAATGATTCTGTATTTGCTATTATTGATTTGGGATATACATATATTTTGATGGAGGACAGTACACAGCGCCAGCAAATTTTCTGTAAATACCCTGAATACAATTTTCCAAATCGTAAAAGCTATGAATTATTCCGGGATGAATTACTTGACCGGCTTTGGGATGATGAGTCAGCTACCGTAATAAATGAAAATCAATTCGTAAAAGATTCTTATTTTGAAGAACTTTCTATTTACCCAAATCCCGTAAAAGGTGTTTTTAGTATTAAATTTGTACTTAAACAGGATGTGTTTCTTGGTTTGCGTATTTATGATAATACCGGCAGATTGATATTCAATACAGATTCAAATATCTTTAAAAAGGGAGAAAACAATTTACAAGTAGATTTTTCTGGCTTTCCGAAAGGGATTTATAGTTGTACGCTTGTGGTTAATGATTATAGTATCTCAAAAAAACTAATAAAATTTTAATAAATTTACATTTAGGAGGGTGTCGTTCTTATACTTTCCTTACAAAATATTTATAAACATGAAAAAACAAATACTTTTTTTAGCAATTATTTTATGGAGTACCAATGCGTCAGCACAAATGTATAATGAAATTACCCGTGGACACGTTCCAGGGGAAATTTATATGTCTTCAATCTGGTATGAGCCTTCATATATGGAGGAGAGGTATGATGCAGTTTTTTATTCAAGTGACAATGGAGAAACTATTGGAATAAGGTATGCTGTTGAGGCTTATTCGTCAGAAATGCCTATCGGTAACCTTATTTCTGATGCTACTCCGGGAGTGATCTATGATTTTTATCTTCATTCATTCTGGATAAGCTACGATTACGGGTATTCATGGAGTAGCCTGACTTCACCGGGTAACTGGACAGATACTTTTACTTCAGGTAGTGAAGAAGGCGTAATTTACCTTTTGTGGTCAATTGATAACAGGACTTTTTTAAGATTGCACAAGAGCACTGACTATGGAGAAAACTTTCAATTGGTTAATGATAATCCCGGAGGTGGAAGAGCTGAGGTAGGGACGGAAGCAAATGAATTATACTTAATAAGAACTCCTTCCCCCACTAGAACTCTAAGAATACTGTTTAGTAATAATGGAGGTATAGATTTTAATTTACAATGCGAATTGGATAGCACAATAGGTGGGTATGTTATTTGGGGACAACATCCGGTGATCTCAAGAGGGATATCACCGGGGGAATTGTACCTGGTAACATGGCACCATCCTGCCAATTATCATATTTACCATAGTACAGATTACGGTCAGACTTTTGAGCAAAGATTTGTCTCTGATTCATGCAATCTTTTGGAAGCAAGATATTGTTTCACAGCAGGAGTTGAGCCCGGCTCATTTTATGTTAAGTACTCAATTCCATGGGTCGATGGCGTGAATACCGAGATGCATATTCTTTAC
>JBDRNO010000013.1:0-32975 GCA_043811005.1 Bacteroidota bacterium
GAGGATTGAAATGATATTAAAAACACCTGATATTGACCTAATCGAAGAGCAGGTAGCATACTATTGCCAGTATGATAGAAGACATGATAGAAGTAACTATTGGCAACTGTTACATCAAATTTAGTTGACGCGTATGCGATATGCATCGGGGCAAGCTGAGATTGCTGCGCAGTTCAATATTATAGTAAAATTTATTGAAAAAATTTTCTTTAGTATTTAATTATCAGCTTCTGGGCTCTGGGTTGTTGGTTTTATACTCAGCCTCCGTAACCAATACCTACCACCCAGCACCCAGTAACCAGTACCCAGCAACATTATCTTATTTTTATATCCTTATTTAAAAAAAAATTTATAAATTTACGAAGTTAAGTTCTTACTTTTGCCAACCAGCATAAAAAAATTTTAAATGAAATAATTTAATAAAAACTAAAAAACAGGAGGATCTAACATGAATCTTACACTTGAAGGTAAATCAGCTATCGTAACCGGAGGTAGCCTGGGAATAGGTACAGCCATATCCCTTAAATTAGCTGAATACGGTGCTAATGTGGCGCTCAATTACAGGAAACATAAGGATGAGGCAGAAGAGATAATCAAACAGGTAAAAGCCATGGGCAGAAAGGGACTTGCTGTTCAAGCCGATGTTTCCAATTTTCAGGACGCAGAAAATATGGTTAACCAGGTAAAAGAGGAATTTGGCGGGCTTGACATTCTGGTTTGTAATGCCGGGATAAACTGGGATGGAGTTATTTGGAAAATGGAAGAAAAACAATGGGATACGGTAATTGATATAAACCTTAAAGGTTATTTCAATTATATACGTTCCGTTGCACCTATCTTCCGTGACCAAAAATCAGGAAAAATCGTTAATGTTACCTCAATTAACGGTCTTAGAGGGAAATTCGGACAGTCAAACTACACGGCATCTAAAGCCGGGATTATTGGCTTGACCAAAACCGTAGCGAGAGAATTGGGTAAATATGGAGTAAATGTTAATGCTGTTGCTCCGGGTTTGATAATGACTGATATGATGAAAAACGCACCTGAGAATGTGCTTAATATGGCGCTGGAAGAGATAGTCATGAAAAGGATAGGTGAACCTGAAGAGGTTGCAAATGTTGTTGCCTTTTTATGCAGTGAACTGGGCCGCCATATAACCGGGGAAGTGATCAAGGTGGATGGAGGACAATATATTTAGATACCAGCCTAACGGCTGGTCGCCAGATAGGGCGAGAAAATGGTTGATAGATCTTGAATGTTAGATTCTGGATACTTGATACCGGATATTGGATGTTTGATAAATAACATTTAATTTTTTTATAGTATAAATTATGAGTAATAAGAATATGTAAATTTCATAAATCAATCTAATAAAAAACTTAATAAAAAAGGAAAAATTATGGACTTAAATGACATTGTAGCAATTTCAGCAGTAAGAACTCCGATGGGAAGATTTGGAGGTACACTTAAAGATGTACCTTCTTATGACCTTGGAGCGGTAAGCATAAAAGAAGCATTAAAACGCGCTAATATTACAGGTGACCAGGTAGATGATGTTATCCTCGGTAGCTGCCGTCAGGCGGGAAATGGACCAAATCCAGCACGAACTGCGTCTGTAAAGGGAGGCATTTCTACTTCAGTTCCTGTGATAACCTTAAATATGGCATGCCCTTCGGGAATGAGGGCGCTTGCTATGGCTTCTCAATCTATTCGTCTCGGTGAGGCAGAAATAATGCTGATCGGAGGATTTGACAGTATGAGCACTATTCCATACCTGTTTAAAGGCGCCAGGTGGGATGGCTTTAAAATGGGAAACAAAATACTGGAAGATGGTTGGAGCGATAGTATTGACCCGTTGATTGGACAGGGTATGGGTGATACTGCTGAAAATCTTTATGACAAATATAAGATATCCAGGGAAGACCAGGATGACTTTGCCATAAGCAGCCACCTGAAGGCATCTGCAGCACAAAAGAACGGGTGGTTTGATGAAGAGATCACCCCTGTTGAAATTCCTGGAAAAAAGAAACAACCCCCAACGATCTTTGATAAAGATGAAACCATAAGGCATGAGATTGACAGGGAAAAAATGGCTAAAATACCTCCGGCTTTCAGAAAGGAAGGCACAGTTACTGCAGGCAATGCCTGCGGGTTGAGTGACGGGTCTACCGCCCTTGTCATTACACACAGGGAAAAGGCAAAAGAATTGGGTGTTGAGCCGTTATTTTCAATCGTTTCATATAGCCAGGTCGCTGTTGAACCTGGCACTATGGGAGAGGGACCGGCTCTAGCAATCCCCGAAGCTTTAAAAAATGCAGGAATGACCTTAGACCAAATGGATCTTATAGAGGTTAATGAAGCTTTCGCTATCCAGGTACTTGCGAATGAAAGTGTTTTAAAATGGGACCGGGAAAAGCTTAATGTTCATGGTGGTGCAATAGCATTGGGTCATCCAACAGGCATCAGCGGTGCCCGTATACTTGTAACCATGTATTATGCTTTGAAACGTTTGGGCAAGACTTATGGAATTGCAGGAATTTGCGGTGGTGGAGGTGTAAGTATGGCTATCGTTATTAAGCGGGAATCTTAAAATAATAAAATCAATCTGCATAACTCATCCGATAACTTCAAGTTATCGGATGAGTTTTTTATTCCAAAAATTACTCCAACCCCAAACTTACACTTCAACCATTTGGCCCATAGCTTTAGTAACAGATTCATGTATCACCAAATCTGCATAGGTATCAAGTGGAGTTACGTCACGATTAACTATAATCAGTTTTGCATTGTTTTGATATGCATACTCTGGTATTGAAGCAGCAGGATAGACCACAAGCGATGATCCTAAAACAATACATAGGTCACATTCATTTGCATACTTAATTGCCGTAGACACTTTATCCTCAGGCATTGACTGCCCAAAAGAGATAGTATCCGGTTTCAGAATCCCTGAACAGTCATCACAGTATGGTATTTTTACACCCGACTTTATACGTTCTTCAATCTCATCTCTGTCATATTTTTTTCCACAACTTAAGCATGAAACCGTAAATACCGTTCCATGAATCTCAATAATTTTCTCAGGGGAATTCCCTGCTTTATGGTGAAGTCCATCAATATTCTGGGTAACAATAGCTAATAACTTTCCCATATCCTGAATGGCTTTGATAGCAAAGTGCGCATTATTTGGAGCCGCATCCTTCATGACTTCATAAGTCTCTGTACTCATCTTCCAATACTTTTCGCGTGCTTTTTCATCAGATATTATTTTTTGAAAGTAAAAATCTGAAGGATCATATTTACTCCACAAACCACCAGGACTTCTGAAATCAGGAATACCCGATTCTGTGCTTAGCCCTGCACCTGCAAACACTAATATCTTCTGTGCCTGATTTATCATCTCCCTGCCTTTGTCAATTAAATTATCCATTGAATACCTCCTTTCAATTTGTTTTTTCAACAAGATAGTAAATTAATTTAACAAAGATTGCTCATTATTTTCATACAAAAAAATGTTATGCAATATATATCAGCTATATTTAATTTCATATATTTGCGTCTAATAATTTTTTTGTAATATTATTATAACCTCATTGTTTTCTAAAAAGTAAAGACAAGGAATTTAATATGATCACTCAGTTCAGGGATTGGGATTACAATTACTTGTTGAAAAACTGGCAAACAATGGGAAAATATCGAACAGAAAATTAAAAACACCGTGAAACGACAGCTACAGCGACAAAGAGACATTTTTAGGTAATAACAAAAGGGAAAAAAATGAGATACGCAGAGACAGGATTTAATTTAGAAATTGATTTAACCCGTAGAAATATTGAGAGGGTTACAACTAACCCAAATGACACCGAACTCTATCTGGGGGGGCTTGGTACTAACGCCAGGATATTGTGGGACCGGGTTCCCCCGGAAGTTGAAGCCTTTTCTCCTGATAATCTACTAATATTTGCCGCCGGCCTTTTATGTGGCACACCTGCTCCCGGTTGTAATCGCACTATTGTCTCTACCATTTCTCCTCAGACAAATTTAATGGCATTTTCAATGATGGGGGGATTTTGGGCTCCGGAATTGAAGTATGCCGGTTATGATAAAGTGATCCTTAGCGGCAAATCTCCCGAACTGGTTTATTTGTGGATAAACAATGACAAAGTAGAAATACGTGATGCATCTCATTTGAAGGGTAAAGGCGCTATTGAAACTGCAGAACTTCTTCGGCAGGAATTGAATGAACCGAAAGCCCAGGTGGCTGCCATCGGCCTAGCCGGTGAGAACAGGGTTTATTTTGCTTCTATCGAGCAGGGCAGGTCCAGCGCCAGCCGGGGTGGAATAGGGGCAGTTATGGGAGACAAAGGATTAAAGGCGATAGCTGTTCGGGGAACAGGGGACGTCAATATTGCCCAACAGGATGAATTCCTGGAGCTTTGCAATGAAGTGCTGGAATATATAAAAATCCGGGACGGAAATCCCATTCCGGGTGTAATGCCCATTTTAGCCGGGCTTGGGTCACCGCAAGAGATGAAAACCCATGATGAAAAGTGGCACACCGAGAGTTTCATGTGGGGTAATTCCCGCTACCGCAGAAAAGATTTTTGGACAGAGGAAGTCGAAAAGGAGTGGACACAGACACTGGAAAATGCGAGAACGCGGCTCATAAGTTGTTATAACTGTCCGATGAAATGCGGGGCTACGATTTCCATGCCGGGACTTCCAACATACATGATGAAATGCTTCTCGAAACTGACGTATACAATGGCAGCCATGTCAAACCTGGATTTTGGCTTAAAAATCGCTCAACGTGCAACGGAGTATGGAGTGGATGCATTTTCAACCCCGCAAGTCATGGCTTTCGCCCTTGAACTTTATGAAAATGGCATTTTAACTGATAAAGACTTTCCAGGAATACCGTCCGATAACGATGAGAAATTTTACTGGTTGCTTGACAAAATCGTCCGGCGCGAGGGGATAGGAGATGTTCTAGCCAATGGTACATATTGGGCAGCTAAAAAGATTGGTAAGGGTGCGGAAGCATTTGCTCATAACAATATTAAGAAAACTGAACAAATGCCTCTCAAACTGTCAATGCTGAATCCCATCTATTTCCTTATGTATTGTACCGGCGAAAAGATAAACATTACCCAAATTGAAGGACAGTTCCCCCAGATGCCTTTTCCTACGAGAGAGGAGAGAGAAGAGTTTGTAAAGGATTGGTACCAGGTTCCTGATGAAAAGTTTAAGCAATATTTCCTGGACTGGGAACTGCGCGGAGAAAACTCATTCCCCTATTACCCGACTGTTGAAATGTGTTGTGATATTGTTGACTGGCAAGAGAGAATGCACTACATTGATGACGCGCTCGGGATGTGCGCCGGTTTATCATCATTCCCCCTGAAACCGCCGTATCATATACACAATTACCCAAAATTTATCTCATGGGGAGCCGGGATCGAAATGGATCAAGCCAAACTAACCCAGGCAGCCAAGCGATACCGAACGTTGGTTAGAGCCGTTAATATAAGAAGAGGCATGAGGAGAAAAGATGAGAAGCCCCCGGAGAACCATTGGAAAAAAAGATTTCCCGAACTTGAAACAAAGCTCTTAGATGAGTACTACAAACTAAAGGGGTGGAATAAAGAGGGTATTCCTACTAAAGAATCTTTACATGAATTGGATTTGGATTACGTGAGTGAAGATTTTGTAGAGAGGGGGATCTTGACTGATAAAGAAGATGCTCCTTCCAAAAAAACTTCAGCGAAAAAAAAAAAATAATAAAGAGGAGGGCATGAACCTTGAAGAAAAAGAAAATAATTAAAACAATAAAAATTGATGTTGATAAATGCAATGGTTGCCGGGCATGTGAGGTAATCTGCTCCGCCTTTCACGCTGCACCAAAATATAGCAGCAATAATCCGGCTAGGTCTCGTATTCGCGTGATTCGTGATCCAATTGCAGACATATATGTTCCTGTTTATGCCGGCGAGTATGCTGTAGCCGAATGTGCCGGCAGAGACAAATATACGATTGACGGAAAGGAATATGATGAGTGTGCTTTCTGCCGGGCTTCCTGCCCATCAAGAGACCTGTTCAAAGAACCTGATTCCGGTCTTCCTCTAAAATGCGATATGTGTGAAAGTGATCCGCCACAGGAAAAACCCATGTGTGTGCAGTGGTGCTTAAATGAAGCTCTGATATACGAAGAAAGGGAAGAGGAAATAGAAGAAGAAGAGAAGCAGGAAGAGTTGGAGATAGGATTGGAATCATTGGCAAACAAATATGGTTTGCATAATGTAATGGATATCGTTGCCAGAATGGCTGTGTCAAAGAAGGGTTAGAACATTAAGGTCAAAGAAAAGTAGTTGTTATTAATCATGGCAGACAGGTTCGTAGTTCGGTGAAATATGGTATAAGGTATAGGGTATAGGGTATAGGGTATAGAGTATATTAAACTAAATTCAAATGAAAAAATATAAAATTTCAGAAAACACAATTTTATTGGAGGAAGAAGAAGCTGTAGAATACAATATGGATAGAGATTTCATTACACTAGAATGCTGGAAAAAAACAAGAGAAGTAAAATTATTTTTCTATAATGAAGGATTGCAGTTAATTGAAATCGCTAAGAGAACTTTGAACGGTTATATCAAGTTTGTAAAAAATCAAAAACAAAACCTCAAAGCCAAATAATTTTTTTTACCTTATGCCATATACCTTATACCTCTCAAATAAATAAAAGAAACAGACAGAGGGAGGTGAATAATAACGAAATGGATTAAGATAGACAATGGAGAATATAGCCGACTACAAAGAGATCAGTGACATCATAAAGGAAAAGGGTGGAGATGCTTTCAAATTATGCTACCAGTGCGGAAAATGCGATGTTGTTTGTCCATGGAATCAATTGAGACATTTTAGTATGCGCAAAATAGTCCGGGAGGCTACTTTCGGCTTGTCTCAGATAGAAGGTGAAGATATATGGCGTTGTACTACATGCGGAAAATGCTCCCAGCAGTGTCCCAGAGACGTAAAACAGGTAGAATCCGGGATAGCCCTGCGCAGGATTGCATCTGAATATGGTGTCTTTCCAGCTTCTGCCGATCCTATCCGTTCCATAAGATCAAGCCTTAATGGTGAAGGTAATCCTTTTTTTGAAGAGCGAAAAAAGAGGGCAGATTGGACAGAAGGTCTTTCTGTAAAAGAGTTCACAGAGAACATGGAAATTTTATATTATCCCGGTTGTTACCTCAGTTATGATCCAAGATTAAAAAAGGTAGCTTCTGCCACAGCCAATATCCTTAAAAAAGCAGGAGTAGATTTCGGAATACTGGGCTCTAAGGAGAATTGCTGTGGAGAAAGTATACGCAAGACGGGTGACGAGGAATTATTCAAACATTTAGCGAAAGAAAACATCAAAACCTTTATTGATAATGGTGTGAAGAAAATTCTTGTTTCCTCCCCTCATTGCTACCATACTTTTAAAAATGAGTATCCTGAATTTATGGTGAACTTTGAGGTGGTGCATATCGCTCAATATTTATTCGAGCTTATTGATGAGGGAAGGCTTGAACTCATCAAGGAGTACGGGAAAAAAGTCACATATCATGATCCATGTTACATGGGTCGGCATAATGGCATATATGATGAACCCCGAAAGGTATTACAGAAAATATCTGCTTTAGAACTGACTGAAATGGCTGATTCGAGGGAAGATAGCCTTTGCTGTGGTGGTGGTGGTGGCAGGATTTGGATGGACACTCCAAAGGGTGAAAGATTCTCCGACCTTAGATTAGAACAAGCTGTAGAGACCGGGGCTGAGGTGCTGGTTACTTCCTGCCCATATTGCATCGCCAATTTTGAGGATAGCATGTTGTACAGTAAGGATAGTGAAGCCATCGAGATAAAAGACATAACAGAAATTATTCAGGAAGTGATCTCCTGAATCAAAGAAACCCAATATCAATATGGACAAGCCACAACCAAACAGGGTAAAGATTATCAAAAATATATTGCTGCATAAATTACCGTTTCTGGTTACTGGGAACTGGTTTCTGGTTTGTTTTGATAACATTTTGGGGAAATAATTACTGCCAGCAACCAGTAGCAAGTAATCGTTGTGGTTTACGAAACTTTTATTAAAATTTTTGCCGAATTTTGTCAAGATTTAACTTTTCAGGTACTAATAAGGACATAGTGAAGTGAAAAAAGAACCAGGAGAGGAACAACTTTTTAAAATTCCTGCGGACAACAATTTTGGAGATGTTATTGTTGTCGGTGGAGGGATCAGCGGTATTCAAGCCGCTCTTGATCTTGCCACTTCCGGTTATAAGGTTTATTTGGTTGAAAAAGCGCCTACCATTGGAGGAAAGATGGCACAGCTTGATAAGACCTTTCCCACTAATGATTGCTCTATGTGTATTGAATCTCCCAAGTTTATTGAATGTGACAGGCATCCCAATATAGAAATTCTGACCTATACCGAAGTTGACAGTGTAGAAGGAGAAGCAGGAGACTTCACCGTAACTCTGAATAAAAAGCCCAGATACATTATAGAGGACAAATGCACAGGTTGTACTACATGTGTAGAGTACTGCCCTGCTCAAATCTCTGATCCTTTTAATCAGGACTTATCCTTGAATAAAGCTATCCATATATACTTCTCTCAGGCAGTTCCACTTGTCCCTTATATAGATGAAAGTTGCCTTTTCCTTAAAGACAAGAAATGTTCTATTTGTGTTGGCGTCTGTAAAAACAACGCCATTGATCTACATCAAACAGCGGAGAAGAAAGTGATAAAAGTAGGGGCAATCGTTCTTGCTCCGGGCTATGAGGTATTTGACCCAAGGTTGAGGGGTGACTATGGCTACGGAAAGATTGCAAACGTGGTCACCAGCCTTGATTTTGAACGGTTGCTTTGTGCCACCGGGCCGCACGAAGGCGAGATATTGCGCCCTTCCGACCATCATCATCCGCACAAAATCGCATGGATACACTGTGTCGGGTCCAGACAGGTGATCAAGGGAGGCAATAGCTATTGTTCCTCGGTCTGCTGCTCCTATATCCAAAAGCAGGTGATTCTTGCCAAAGACCATGACGCAGATACGGAAGCGACCATCTTCCATAATGATATCCGGTCTTATGGCAAGGATTTCGAACGATTCTACCAAAGAGCAGAGAACCTTCCCGGAGTGAAATTTATTCGAAGCTACGTTTCGATAGGAAAAGAGATCCCTGAAACCAGGAATGTCACGATCCGATACTCCACGCCCGATGACGGGGTCAAAGAGGAAGAATTCGATCTGGTAGTATTGGGCGTTGGATTGAACCCTCCTCCCGATGTGGAGGGCTTGGCAGACACATTCGGTATCGAGCTCAACGCTCACGGATTCTGCAAAACCGAGTCCACTACTCCCATCAATACCTCTCGCCCGGGTATCTTCATCAGCGGAGCCTTCTTTGGTCCCATGGATATTCCCGAGTCGGTTGTGGCAGCCAGCGGAGCGAATGCCCTTACGGGAGAGCTCCTGAAATCCCGGCGCGGCAGGCTGTCCAAAGAACGCGTCTATCCGCCGGAAAGGGATGTTTCCAAAGAAGAGGTCAGGGTTGGAGTCTTTGTGTGTCATTGCGGTGCCAATATCGGAAGAGTGGTCAATGTTCCTTCCGTAGTTGATTATTCCCTGACCCTGGACAATGTCGCCCACGCAGAAGAAGGCCTTTTTATCTGTTCTACTGATGCTGCCGAGAAAATATCGAATACGATCAGGGAAAAAGGGCTCAATCGCGTGGTTGTCGCTGCCTGCACCCCCAGGACACATGAGCCGCTATTTAGAGATACGCTTCGGGAAGGGGGAATTAATCAATATTTCTTCGACATGGCCAATATCAGAGAGCACTGCTCCTGGGTCCATTCCAAACAAAAAGAAGAGGCTACAAAAAAAGCAAAGGACATCGTCAGAATGTCGGTAGCCCGAACTGCCAATTTAGAGCCCTTGCAGGAATTTGATCTGCCCGTCAACAAGACGGGATTAGTGGTCGGAGGAGGTGTGGCTGGGATGACCAGTGCCCTGGGATTAGCTAACCAGGGATTTGAGGTTCACCTGTTAGAAAAGGAGGCAGACCTGGGAGGAATGGCACTAAAAATTCCTACCACCCTGGAAGGGACGGATGTTCAGGAATATTTGCGTGATTTGATACGTAAGGTTTATCAGCACCCCTTAATACATATATCTCATAATGCTACCATTACAGATGTTTCCGGTTATGTGGGTAATTTCGCAACCACAGTAGAATCTGAAGGAAGAATTAAAAAGATTGACCATGGCGCAGCTATCCTCGCTACTGGTGTTGACGAATATAAACCCACTGAATACCTTTATGGGAAAGATGATAAGGTAATTACTTCGATAGAGTTGGGGGAGCAAATAGCCAAGGGAGAAAAAAGCTTAACTGACGCTAAGAATCTGGTGATGATCCAATGCGTAGGTTGCAGACAAGAAGACAGAAATTACTGCAGCCGTGTATGTTGCAGCCATTCTGTAAAAAACGCCCTGAAATTAAAAGAGATAAACCCCCAGATAGATATCTACATTCTCTTTAGAGATATGAGAACCTATGGGTTTAGTGAGGATTATTACCGTGAAGCAGCTTACAAAGATGTAAAATTTATCCGGTATGAACCGGATGATAAGCCCCAGGTGGAAGCTTTAATAAAAGAAGGCAAAGAAATTTTACGGGTAAGTGTATTTGATCCGATTTTAGGCAAGAGACTTGCCATAGATGCCGATTTGGTTGCCTTGGCTGCCGCTGTTATTCCATCGCCAGGAACCCAGGAAGTAGCACGATTATTCAAGGTTGCTATGAGTCAGGATGGTTTTTTCCAGGAAGCTCATGTAAAATTAAGACCTGTTGACTTTGCTGCAGATGGAGTTTTCCTGTGTGGGGCAGCTCACTATCCCAAACATATATCAGAGGCGATTAGCCAGGCATATGGAGCTGCCGGACGGGCTGTAAGTCTTCTCTCACAGGATACAGTCACCGCCTCCGGCTCTGTTTGCGAGGTTAAAGAGAATGATTGCATATCGTGTGGGGCATGTATATCTGTCTGTACCTATGGTGCGATAGAGTTTCGTGATACACCAAAAGGCAAAAAGGCTGCTGTTAATTCTGTTCTCTGCAAAGGAGATGGTCTATGTAACGCGGTGTGTCCAACTTCAGCAATTTCACTGAAGCATTATACCAATGAAGAGGTCTTTTGCCAAATTGACGCGGCTTTGGAAGACCTGTAGAAATTTATGAAAGAACCTATTAATGATAAGAACATAACTTTGTAATCTAATTAAAAAAAATAGCAGATCTGAAAGTTCAAAGGTCAAAGTTCAAAATCCAAATCAAATCCCAACTTTAAAATCCAAAAAAACTAAACATGGGTACAGAACTTATACCGAAACCGAGGATTGTTGGTTTTTTATGCAAGTGGTGAGCATATTCCGCTGCGGACTTGGCTGGGGTCTCCAGACAACAATATTCGACTGAAATTAAGATTATCAATGTCATGTGTACTGGCAGGATAGATCTTGCATTTATATTCCGGGCTTTCCTGAAGGGAACTGACGGAGTATTTATTGGCGGTTGCTGGCCTGGCGAATGCCATTATGTTACTGAAGGAAATTACGATGCATTAAGCAATGTGCACATTAGTAGAAAATTACTAGAGTACATAGGAGTGAATCCTGAAAGGTTATTGATTGAATGGATATCTGCCTCTGAAGGAAACCGTTTCGCAGAGCTTATGAATGATTTTGCCTATAAGCTGAAGGAAATAGGAGTTCTTGGCAAAGCCGAAGGAATCGACAAAAATGGATTAAAACTCAAACTTGAAGCAGTAAAAATGCTCATTCCATACATCAAGCTCGTGTTGACACAGCGGCTCCATGTACCGGTTAAAACTGAGAAAGCGTATCACGAATTTTTCAACAGTAACGAATTTAAAAAATTGTTTGAAGAATTAATTTTAGATAAATTGGCAATAAGCCAAATTATGTCACTTCTGCGGGAAAGCCCCATTTCAAGCGGGGAAATCTCTGAAATTTTGGGCTTAAACCCGTCTGAAGTATCAAGACACCTTAAAGTTTCAACAAGGCAAGGATTAGCCAGGTACGATGTAAAAAGCAAATGTTATGCTATTACAGGAGATAAAATAAAAGTTATTGGACTATAGACTGATCAAACCGTTAATTTTATGTGAATAATTTATGGAAACAACCAAAATAGCTTTATTCAAAGGTAGAAAAATAAGACGACTCATTTATAAAAACGATTGGTGGTTTTCAGTAGTGGATGTTTGTGAAGTTTTAACAGATAGCGCTGATTCTGGCGCTTATTGGAGAAAATTAAAGCAGAGATTAAAAGAAGAAGGAAGTGAAGTCGTGACATTTTGTCACGGGTTGAAATTGGAAGCGTCTGACGGGAAAATGCGTGAGACCGATTGTGCTGATACGGAAGGGATTTTTCGTATTATTCAATCTATACCCTCACCTAAAGCAGAGCTTTTTAAAAGATGGCTGGCAAAAGTCGGTTATGAAAGAGTGCAGGAAATAGAAAATCCTGAATTGGCAACCAAACGAACGAGAATAATTTATAAATTAAAAGGATATTCTGACAACTGGATTGAAAAAAGAATTCGCGGCATTGCTATCCGAGAGGAATTAACCGATGAGTGGCAAAAAAGAGGGGCAAAAGAGCAAAGGGACTACGAGATTTTAACTGCTGAGATATCCAAAGCCAGTTTTGGCATGACGCCAAGCGAGTACCAAAAACTTAAAGAATTAAAACGACAGAATCTGCGCGACCACATGAATGACTTGGAATTGATTTTTACTATGCTTGGCGAACGGGCTACAACTGAAATTCATCGCAATGAGAATTCGCACGGTGTGCCAAAATTAAAATCAGACGCAAAAGCCGGTGGAGATATTGCCGGTGGAGCAAGAAAAAAATTAGAAAAACGACTGGGACGTTCAATCGTTTCAAAAGAAAACTATTTAAAAAAACCACAAGATAAAAAGTTATTGGATAAGAAAAAACCGTGAATATTAAAAGAATAGATCAGATTATAGATAAACAACAGGGCGAAGCCAGTTCACTCATTCAGGTATTACTGGAGATTCAGAGCGAAAACCATTGGCTTCCAAAAGAAGCATTGGAAAGGGTCGGTGAAAGATTACAGGTTCCTATATCCAGGATACAGCATATAGTGACCTTTTATAAAGCCTTTAGTTTGGTTCCTAAAGGACGTCATGAAGTTCACATTTGTATGGGCACTGCCTGTCATGTTCGTGGTGCATCGCGTATCCTCGAAACAGTTCAAGACCAGACTGGGATTAGACCTGGCGAAACGGACCTGGATTTGAAGTTCAGCCTGGAAACGGTTAACTGTCTTGGATGCTGTGCTCTGGGACCGGTGATGGAAATCAATGGGAAGACTCACGGAAAGCTGTCTAGATCTGTAACAGAAGACGTACTAAAAAGCTATGATTAATTTCAATTAAGGAAAGATCATGCAAAGGATAAATTCACCCATAGAACTGGAAGAATTCAGGAAGGATATCTTATCAAAAAGGGATCCAAAAAAACCTTGTCTTACACTGTGTTCTGGTACTGCATGTCATGCTACCGGTAGTAAAGAAGTTGCTCTCGCTATTGAACAGGAATTAGAAAAACAAGGATTAAAGGAAGAGGTGGATTTTAGAAGAACCGGCTGCCATGGCTTTTGTGAGAAAGGTCCCATTGTTATTATTTTCCCTGAGGAGATATGTTATCTCCAGGTAACACCTGAAGACGTTCCCGATATTTTTTCTCAGACCATAAAGGAGAAGAAGGTTGTAGATCGTTTACTCTATGTTGACCCAACCACTTGCGAAAAAGTAACCTATGAATCCGATATTCCCTTTTATAAAAATCAGGAACGGGTTGTATTCGGCACCAATCAAAAAATTGACCCCACAAGTGTTGAAGATTACCTCGCCATTGGTGGCTATCAAGCCTTAGCTAAAGCGCTATTCGAGATGTCGCCAGAGCAGGTTATTAAAGAAGTGAAAGAAGCCAAGTTGAGGGGGCGGGGTGGAGGAGGTTTCCCGGCGGGAATAAAGTGGGAATTTACTCGTAATGCCCCAGGGGAACCAAAGTATGTAGTAGTCAATTGCGATGAGGGAGACCCGGGGGCTTACATGGACAGGTCACTTATGGAAGGAAATCCATATGGTGTGCTTGAGGGCTTGCTTATCGGAGCCTATGCCATTGGCGCTCATGAGGGATATATTTATGTTCGCCAGGAATATCCCCTGGCGCTGGAGAACTTGGGTATTGCTATCGCGCATGCTGAGGAATATGGTCTTCTGGGGAAAGATATCCTCGGTTCAGGATTCGATTTTAACATTAAGGTGCATCGGGGAGCCGGCGCCTTCGTTTGTGGTGAAGAAACAGCTCTCATCATGTCTCTGGAGGGTAAGGTAGGCGAACCAAGACCGAGGCCACCATATCCGGCTGTGAAAGGGCTCTGGGATAAGCCGACAAATATTAATAATGTAGAGACATGGGCTAATGTTCCCTTGATTATTAATAAAGGAGCTAAGGCCTTTACATCAATCGGCACCGAGGAAAGCAAGGGTACGAAGATATTCTCCCTGGTCGGTAAGATAAACAATACTGGTCTTGTGGAAGTACCAATGGGCATCACACTGAGAGATATTATCTTTAAGATAGGCGGTGGAATCCCCGGAGGCAAGAAGTTCAAAGCTGTGCAGACCGGAGGACCGTCCGGAGGATGTATCCCTGAGGAGCAATTAGATTTGGAAGTTGGTTTTGATGAACTCACCAAAGCCGGCTCAATGATGGGTTCCGGTGGTATGATTGTGATGGATGAAGATACCTGCATGGTTGATGTCGCCAGGTACTTTATTAACTTCCTCACGGATGAATCGTGTGGCAAATGCCTCCCCTGCCGTGAAGGCTTGAGGCAGATGCATAAAATTCTTAACAATATCACCGAAGGAAATGGAAAAGAGGGCGACATCGAGCTTTTGGAGGAACTATCCGAAACAGCCGTTGAAGCCTCCCTTTGTGCTTTAGGTACTACTGCCCCCAACCCGTTTCGAAGCACGTTACGTTACTTCAGAGATGAGTATGAGGCACACATAAGGGAGAAGCGATGCCCGGCTCTGTCCTGCAAGGAACTGATCTCATACTATATTGATCCTGTTAAATGCCGTGCCTGTATGATTTGCCTTAAAAAGTGCCCTGCCGATGCTATTGACGGTGGCAAGAAAAAGATCCATATAGTTGACCAGGAGAAATGCACAAATTGTGGAAATTGCCTTGAAGTTTGCCCCTCTAAATTTGATGCGGTGAAGAAGATTTCCGGCGAGCCGGTTCCTTCTCCTGTTCCTGAAGAAAAAAGAATTATAAGTTGATGAAAAAATTATTATTGAGTTGAAAAAAGATGAACGATTTTCCAAAACACATATTGAACAAGTGTTGGATTATATTAAGCGTTCTAATCTTAAGCTTGCACTTTTAATCAATTTCACGAAACAAGGTGTTAAATTTAAGCGGATTGTAAATATTAATCAAACTATAAATTCGTAATTCGTATGTTCGTAAAAAATTCGTAATTCGGTGGGATAATCAGTGAAATTCCTAATTCGTATATTCGTAACAAATTCGTACTTCGATGGAATAATCTAAAAAAAATGACCTAAATCAATGCTTTATTTTTAATATAAATAAATATCGCAAATTTACAATTGAAAAAGCAGCTATAAATGAATGGGATACTTTTACGGATTGATGACAAAGAAGTCAAAGCAAGGGAAGGGATGACCGTCCTGGAGGCAGCACAAAGTGCAGGGATATCAATACCCACACTTTGTTACCACGAAAAATTGGCGCCTTTTGGAGGTTGCCGGCTTTGTATCGTGGAAGTAGAAGTTAGCGGTTGGACAAAACTCGTTGTTTCCTGCGTTTACACGATTGAAGAAAATTTAGTAGTCAGAACCAGATCTGCTAAGGTAGATAGAATTCGCAAAACCCTCCTGGAGCTATTGTTGGCTCATGCCCCGGATTCCCCGGAATTGCAGGATTTGGCTAAGGAGTATGGTGCAGACAAAAATCGTTTTGAAAAAGAGGCATCTTTTTGCATTCATTGTGGGCTTTGTGTCAGATACTGTGCCGAAGTGAAGAAGAAGAACGCAGTTGGATTTGTTGACAGAGGAATAAAGAAGGAGATATGTTTCATTCCGGAAATTGCCTCTAAAGAGTGCAACAACTGCAAGGAATGTTTTCCGCTCTGCCCGACATCGTATCTCCAGGCAGCTTTCGTTTTCACCGAAGCCCTTGCATTTCCCAGAGTTTCTTCCGGAACCTTGTCAAATGAATAGGCGATGATTTTTATTTAAAAACAGCGACCCCATCAAATAATTTGAAGGACAGATAAATGCAACGGATGTGGAGATAGTATCCCGGTCTGTCCCGCGGATGTACTCGATGTCCATGAAAATGAGTTTGATCCCTTAGCGGAGGATAACATGGTAGCAGTGACCGAAGAACACTGTAAAAAGATTAAATATTCATGCGCCCCCTGCAAACCTGATGACCCACCCAATGACCTGCCATGCATAAAGCCATGTGAACCGAATGCTATAACGCATTCATGGTAGAAGAGATAATCCCATTCAGGAAAATTATGTTCTATTCTATGTTAACCCGCAGGAACCAGATTACTTTTCCGGATTTATTAGAACCAAAGAATACTATTCTGTGCCCTTTATCAGTTTCAAGGTATGGAAATTTCGGATCCAGGTAATAATCTCCATCAACACCATAATCCGAAAAATCACTTATAGTGCCATTTGCAAGGTCAATTTTTCCAATTCTCGGATAAGTAAGCGGCTTGCCTCCCCACATAGTTAATCCTTTGAACTCCATTAAAAGCCAGAACATACCGGAGCCATCGCTGTTTTCAATAAATTCCTGCGGAGCGCCTGCAGCTTTTGCATATTTGTTTGATTCTTTAATATCCACTCCATATTGTGCTTTCAGCGTTCCCTTATTGTCAAAATGAAAAGCTAAAACATCCTTATACTGATTGCCTTTTTCCTGGTTTGGAGTGAAGTTTTGACCTATTACAAAAAGATCACCATTGCCAGCTAATTTATAGTTGGCAATTTCAAACTTCTTCCCTTTATAAGCAGGCGCCTTTTTCTGAGATGGTGGCTTTTGAAATTTGGCTTCAAATTCTTCAAGGTCTGTTTCAGTAATATATTCCAATTTATTATTAGAGATCTTCAATAACTGAACAGCTTTAAATTTAGTTGTAGCCATTGCCAAATTGTAGTATTTATCTTTTCCTGCTGCTGACGGACCAAATAAATACATGTCATTATTTGTAACATCAAGAACTAATTCATCTATTTTCCAAAAACTGGCATAAGATTTAAAAGGTATCTGGCTTACAAGATTACATTCACTATCAACATTCACAAATGTATAATTGGCATTTTCGGGATCGGCTACTTTATTCATTCCCGGGCCACCCATCGGAGAGGTAACAAATATCATACCCCCTACTTCATTAGTGACATTGAAGTTTTCATCATATTCAGAATATGCGCGGTTAAAAGCAAGGTTTTGAGGATAATCAAATTTTATTGAAACCTCCTTTACTATTTCCAGCTCGGGATTAAATTTCAAAACAACCATATCTCTATTTTGCGAGTAAGGGTCACCACCACCTTTTACACTTTTTAAGTTGGCTTTTATTCCACACAGGACATAAATAAAGCCGGTTTCATCATCTTCAGCATGGGCATAATAGTAAAATTTCCTGCCATCATCGGTTTTCGGCTTTACCTTTTTTAATATTTCAACATTTTTGTGATATCCCAAAAACAACCAATCATATTTGTATGTTATCTTTTTTTCCTTGAGTACTAATGTTCCAATCAGGTTTGGCTCGACATAATTTCCTTGAACAGAATAAAGTTCACCATTAAAATCAAACCATTTATATTTTGTTTTTACTTTTTCAAATTCAATCTCATCTTCTTCCATATTAACAAAATTGAAATCCTTGTCAAAGGTGTAAATTTGGAATTTCATATATTTTTCTCTTGATTTGGTTACGTAATACAATATGTACAAACCATTTAAACCATCGTAATCCACTTTTGCAAGAGCCCCCCTTTTGGCTTTCCCTGTAATTTCATAAGTCTTTTCTATATCAACTACCTGTGCATTACCATCAAATGCATTAATGTTGAATATGAGTCCGATAAGGATTGCAGTGATAAGTTTTTTCATTGTTATCTTAATTTTTTGGTTAGTAAATTAATTTAATTAAAAAAGTGCTGCAATTTACTATTAAGACATTTTATAAAAAAGAAAAATTTATTTTTTGTTATTATTAAATTTGTTGTAATATTTTTTTGTAATCTTTATCCTATTTGGTTGTGGCTTCGGCCTGAGCTCAGCCGAACGGCTCGTCCTCGTTATAGCAATGGAAAAGATAAAACAAACTATAAACAAAAAAACCAACAACTCAGAATGGTTTAAGAGGAATGTATTGGATGAGCTACGCTTGAGCGAACTTATTAAAATGTATTAAGAACTCGGATTCGAGGTGCAGGTCAGGAATTTTGATCCTAAAGGAATGCCAGGGGAATGCAGTGAATGCATGGCTGTTTATCCGGAAAGATATAAGGTGATATTCTCAAGGGAAAACCCGGGCGATTAATCCCAAGTATGTATTAGAAAATTTAAAATAACAAGAACTTTTAAGAGGGAAGAATTCTATTCCCTGGGAAGAAAAATAGCTTTTACCGGACATTCTGCCACACACTCCCCACACTCTTCACAGAGGTCTTCTTCAATATAAGCTTTCCCTTCTTTCAATACGATCGCCTCGGGTGGACATGCCTCAAGGCACTCTTCACATCCGTCACATTCTTCTATATTTATTACTGGGATCATTTATTTGACTCTAACAAAGTTGTAGCTTTTTTACTTGGCAAGTTATTCAACCCATATCTTTCTCAAACAACAATCATCCCCATCCGGAAGTGATTTTTGAGTTTCAATTTTTACGTTGGTTCCCAGTTCCTTGTTGATGTCATCAACGGCTGTCTCAAACCATTTATCACATCCGGGCCTGTCTTCTTCCAATAATCCGAGCCGTTGATGCCAGTCATACCATGGACAGCCGTCATGACGAAGAAATACCTCCTTTTCATCAGCCCCTTCTACTACTTTGGCATCTTCACCCATTGTTACACTGCTCCAGGCAATGGAATCAGCGACTTGTTTTGGCAGAGGTTTGTCAGGTTCAAGTCTTTTTAAATAGGCTTTTGATGTCTCATGTCCGGTTATTTCCCACATCTTGTTTACAATATCAACGGGATTGACTGACGGACAGGACTCTACAGCTGCCTGGCGCCAGGCAAAATGACTTGCGCGTGTTATCTGACATAATATTTTGAACTTTTTTTCTACAGGGATATCCATTTGTTTGAATATTATAAGTTATACATTAATTAATTATCTGGCAATCCATCAATCCAATAATTCATCAATCCAATAATCCTCAAATCTTAAGCCCAGTCCTGTAACCCTCCATCATTGCATTATGAGCGCGTCTGGGTTTTACGGCATCACCAATAGTATAAAGCTCACCGCAGGCAAAATCCAATGGCTCAATAAGCTCATTATTTGATTGTAATGGTGCAGCAACAATAAAGGAATCGGCATTCACAGTTATCTTTTCTCCTTCAGGATTAATTATTACAGCGCCCTCATCTGTTATCTCAACTAATTTACAATTGTTATAAATATTGACATTGCCTTGTTTAAGTTTTTTGATGTATCTCCATACATAGGATGGATTTACATCCCGGCCAAGTTTTTTCTGCTCTTCTACTATTGATATTTCATAGTCCTCTTCTCTTGCCAGGAGGAATTGTGCAACTGCTATTCCAAGCCCGCGACCGCCAATAATTACAACTTTTTTACCTGGTTTTACTTTCCCATCAATAACATCATGGGCAAAAGAGATATTTTCTTTATCTCCACCAGGGATATCCGGTTTTTGAAGATATGAGCCGGTTGCCAACACTATTGCATCAGGAGCATGTAACGGATCGGAAAAATCCTTTGCGGTTATATCTTTATTAGTAACAACATTCACATCATTTTTTGATAATTGGGTTGAAAGGTAATTTATCAGGCGGTTAAATTCTTCATCACCGTAAACACCTTTCGATGCAGTTGTAAGCTGGCCGCCAAGTTTGTCTTTCTTTTCATAAAGGGTAACATCATGGCCTTTCTGAGCAGCTACTATTGCACATTGCATTCCTGAAGGCCCGCCTCCGATAACATAAACCTTTTTCTTTTCAGGGGCTTTTTGTATCTGCCAATCCGGATGAACTTCGTAACCTAATGTGGGCCTTACCAAACATGTAAGGGGTTGGTCCCTGAAAAGTCGGGCAAGGCATAGATTGCATGCCATGCAAGGTATGATATCCTCTTGCCTGTCTTCAGCGATCTTATTGGGAAGGTCTGGATCAGCGATCATAGGGCGGCACATTTCCCAGAAATCAAGTTTCCCTTCTGCAATAGCTTTTTCAGGAAGTTCGGGAACGAATAATCTATATGCCATAGAAACGGGGACACTTAGGTTGTTTTTCATTTTTTCAGCTATATACAGCCAGTGCCCCATATTAATATCCCTTGTTATCACTGATACTGGCGATTCCTGCCATCCAATTGTCACACTAAGGCAATCAATTCCCGCTTTTTCAGCTATTTTGATAATCTCAAGACATTCCTCAGGGGTGTTTCCACCTCTGTCATCAAGAAGCTCTTCGGCACAAAGCCGTATAACTACCGGGTAATCAGGTCCGACTTCATTTCGTATACCTTCGATTGTCTCTCTCATAAAACGAGCCCTGTTCTCAACCGGTCCGCCATATTCATCAGTTCTCCTGTTGGTATATTTCGAATTGAAATTTGATATCAAATATCCTACGATTCCCGATATCTCAACACCATCAAATCCGGCTTCAACTACACGCCTTGCACCTTCAATGTGTTCTTTTATTGTTAATTCTATCTTTTCTATTGACATCTCAATTGGCTCTCTGAATCTTGGGATTGCTTGTTTAACAGCTGACGGACCAACCGTATAATCGAGCTCAACACCCCCTACTCTACCGCAATGCATAAGCTGACAAATGCTCTTGGAATCATACTTTCTTATCACATCAGCCATTTTCTTTAATCCGAGCATGTATTTATCATCCCATATACCCATCATGCCAACATAACCCTTTCCTTCTTCTTTTGGGTCCATGTAAGCACCTTGAGTGGTCACTATTCCTGCACCCCCTCTTGCCTGAGCTTCCATATATCCTATTTCAGCATCTGTAACGAATCCGTCCCTTGTATTAAAATTCGTCTCAGTTGCTGCGTATTTTATCTTGTTCTTTGTCTCCATTTTCCCTATCCTGCCGGGACTGAAGATATGCGGATATTTTCTTTCTCCTGGTTTCATATTTACCTCCTTAGTAATTATTCAAAGTTATAAAACACAATATTTTTGTCAAAAATATATTTTTTTAAGGACATAGCTTCGCAAATTAATTAAAAATACAAATTATAATCCTCCTGTGTATTAATATTGATCAAAATGTCTTTTCTCAATACTTTCACCTCCTTTCTTTCAAATAATTTCAACACATCGCGCAGGGTAGTGTTAATGTTTTTTGTTTGCCTGATATAATTTATGATCTTTCTTGAAATAATCACGGGATGTCCGCCTTTGTTTTGATAAACGGGCAATACATATCCATTCTGATTTTTATTTTCAATAAGAGCTGATAGTATTTCTCTATCAATAAAAGGATTGTCAATATTCTGAATAAAACAATGATCACAATCACCGATTTCTTCAGTTCCCAGCTTTACCGAATATAACCTTCCCCTTTCGGGAAAATGGTTTTGTATCACTTTTGCTTTTGCTGACAGGGCGTTGAAGTGCTTGTTCCATTTGCCAGTGCAAAATTCGTGGTTAATAACAACTATAACATCTTTACAGCCAATATTGTAATATTCATCAATGATCTTATCAGCAAACGTAGAAGAATGATCAAAAAGCAGGTATGGTTTGGGATATTCCATCCTTTCAGCCCTGCCTCCGGCAAGGATTATTACAGGTGGATTTATATTTTTACTCATAAAATGAGATTAAAGCTATATTGAGGAATAATTCAGGTTAAATTACAAAATAACACAATAAGTTAAACATTTTTAGAATTTTTATTAAATTTGTAACAAAACATATAATTATATGAAAATACTTTTTATTCAAACTGGCGGGACAATTGATAAAGACTATCCGCGATTATCAAAAGGGTATGACTTTGAAATTACAGTTCCGGCAGTGAAACGTATCCTTGAAGATATAAATACCTCTTTTGAATATGAAATATTGCCGCTATTACAAAAGACAGTATGAACTTAACTGATGATGATAGAGAAAAAATCTACAAAGCATGTTTAGATACTAATGCAGAAAAAATCATTATTACCCATGGTACTGATACAATGATCGATACTGCCAGGAAAATATCCGATATTAAATGCAAGGTAATTATACTAACAGGTGCTATGAGACCTGAAAGATTTTCTAACTCGGATGCTGATTTTAATCTCGGTGTAGCAATCGGTGTCCTTAATATCATCAAAAAAGGGGTTTATATCGCTATGAATGGAAGGATTTTTCCTTTCGACAAAGTTAAAAGAGATGTTTCAACAGGTCAGTTTGTTGAAATATAACAAGACCGCTAACTTGACTTAGCAGTATTGCCACCCCCTCTATGAAACCACATACTTTTTTCCACCTCAACATCTCTAATAAAAAAAAAGATCAGCAAAAAAAAATTACTAATTTAGCAAGTTGAATAATATCCAAATATTATTAAGTTCCTTTGAAATTCATTATTGATATATCAAAAAAAAAACTTAAAACCAATTAATTATGAAGAAATCGCTATTTATTTTATGTATCCTGGGACTTGCATTCAACGCACTTGCCCAGATAACCATAACCGGAACCGATATGCCACAGGCAGGGTCGTATTTTACCCTGTCAAATGACACAATGCCCTCTGTCTCATTGGGTGCGCCTGATCCCAATTCACAGGTTTGGGATTTTAATTCTTTGGTCAATAGTTACTATAAATTTGCTGTATATTCGCTTACCTCGGAAACGCCTTATGCCGGCACATTTACGGCTTCCAACATCCACACTTATGGGCCTGCTGCCTTTTTCAGCAGCTTGTATGGCGGAGCGCCCGTTGATTCCGGGAATAATGGTTACTCCTTCTGGTCGAGCGATAGCACTGGCTTGAAAGTGATCGGGTGGGTGGCTGATGAAGGTCCTTATTCAGGAAAAAATGTATTTGTAAATCCTACCGAGCTTCTTATCGGAGCACCTGCTACATATGGCACCATCTTCAATAATTATTCACAGTGGGAATTTGGTTTAAACGATAATCCTATTGATATTGATACTTTTTATATATCCCGAAGAACAAAAACACTTACTTGTGATGCCTGGGGGGAATTAATTACCCCTTATGATACTTTCAATAATGTGCTTAGGTACCATGAATATGTTATACAGGAAGATAGCGTACGGCTAGCTCTTGTTGGAATATGGGATTCTATCTTTGAATATTACCGTGATACTTCTAACAATTATATGTATCTGATAAATGGGATGGGTTATCCTGTTGCTATTGTTCATGCCGATGTTAATAATAATATTAAAGATGTGGAATATTTAACAGATTCGCTTTACATACCACCTGGTATTGCAACACCCTTTAAGCCACAAGAAAACATTCATGTTTATCCCAATCCTATTAGCAACAATACTATTCTCACAATTGATAATATACCAACAGGCAATTTTGTTTCCTCGTTTGTTCTTTATGATTTACCGGGTAGAGAAATTATTCGTGTTGATGGAATACGGGAAAGAAAATTTATATTTACAATTCCTGATATCAATTGCGGGATATATATTTACAAGGTTTTAAATGACCGAAAGGTAATTGGGGCTGGGAAGATTATTATTAATAAATAAAAAAAGTCAAACTATGAAAAACAATAGCAATTTAGATCCCCTGTTCAAGCCAAAGGCAGTGGCACTTATTGGTGCATCAACAAAAGAGCTTTCAATAGGCAATGTAATTATCAAGAATCTTGTGCGTTATGGTTATAAAGGTCCTATTTACCCCATCAATCCAAAAACAGATGAGGTTCGGGGTATCAAGGCGTATAAGACGATATTTGATGTTCCTGGTGATATTGATCTCGCCCATATCGTTATTCCACCTCCGTTTGTACCCCAGGCGGTTGAAGACTGTGGTAAAAAAGGGATAAAGGCATTGATCATCAACACGGCAGGATTCAAGGAGATGGGCAGCGAGGGTGAAGCCCTGGAAAAAGATTTTGTTGCCAGAGCAAAGAAATACGGGATCAGGATAGTAGGGCCAAACTGTCAGGGAATTATTAATACCGATCCTGATACAAAAGCTTACTGTAACTTCACTTTTACATTCCCTGAACCCGGATATGTCTCAATCGTTGCACAAAGCGGTGGCGTAGGGGCTATTATCATGCAGGCAATTTATGACATGGGTATAGGAATGCGAATGTATGCCTCTAATGGCAATGCCTGTGATGTTTCTATCCCTGAAGTGATCCGCTACTGGGGAGATGATGATGAAACAAGGGTGATAATCCTGTATCTCGAAAGTCTTGACGACACCCGGGAATTTATGGAAGCTGCCGAAGAGGTGACGAAGAAGAAACCTATTATCGCCATGAGGGGAGGAAGGACCGAAGTAGGAGCTAAAGCATCTGCTTCACATACCGGTGGACTGGCAGGCAATATTGCAATTGATCTTATTTTCAAAAAGACGGGGATTCTCTCCTTTACCGATGAGGAAGCGTTATGCCAGGCAGCCATGGCTTTTGCTACTCAACCTATTCCCCGTGGTAACCGTGTGGGCATGATCACCAATACCGGTGGCCCTGCTATTATTGCAACTGACGAACTGACAAATGCCGGATTGGTGATACCCAACCTTTCTGATAATGCGAGAGAGGTGCTGAAAGGAACAATGTTCTCCTCTGCTTCTATCAATAATCCTCTCGATGTTGTTGCTACAGCGGGAGCGCCTCAATTCCGCAGTGCATTGGATGTTATGATGGATGAGGAACAGATCGACAGTCTTTACGTCAACTTTGTTACACCGCCTTTTGTGGATTGCGATCTTGTTGCAGAGGAGTTTGCAGAAGTGAACAAGCAGAAAAGAAAACCTATCGTTTGCAATTATATTACCGATAAACCACAATGGACAAATACAACCGAGATACTGCAAAAGGGCGGTATTCCTTGCTATAATTATCCGGGAACGGCAGCAAGAGCTCTTGGCGCTTTAACCCAATACAATGAGTTACGTTCAAGAGAGATAGGTGAAGTGATAAAGTTTGATGATGTGGACAAGGATAAAGCCGGGAATATTCTTCAGAATGTTAAAGAGATAAAACGTGAAGTTCTCTCTGCCAGTGAAGTGTATGGAATTCTTTCTGCTTACGGCATTCCTGTTGCTGACTGGCGTATAGTCAACAATGCAGGCGAAGCCGAAAAAGCTGCTTCTGAAATAGGTTTTCCGGTCGTGGTAAAAGCCGATTCCGAAGCAATAGACCATAAGAGCGATATGGAAGGTGTGGCAGTGAATTTAAAAAACACGGATGATGTAAGGTCTGTAGTGGAGGATATGGGAAAAAGATTGGGAACCGAAGGTGAGCCGAAATTCTTTATACAAAAATTCCTTCCGGGCGGCAGGGAACTCGTAATAGGCGCTAAGGAAGAGGGTGACCTCGGACATCTGATAATGTTCGGCATCGGTGGTATCTATATCGAGATTCTAAAAGATGTGATCTTCAATATCTCACCTGTAACAACTGTTGAAGCACGGGAGATGCTCACATCTATCAAAGCAGCAGCATTGTTAAAAGGTGCGAGAGGAGAAAAAGGTGTTTATGAAGAGGGTGTTATAGAAGTAATCCTGCGTGTATCTCAATTAGTTACCGAGTTGCCCATGATCAGGGAAATGGACCTGAATCCCGTTATCGCTTACGAGGATAAGGTTGTTGTTGTGGATGCGAGGATTAGGGTGTAATTAATTCTAAATTCTAAATTCTAATGTTCGGTGTTCGATATTAAATTGCTCAATTGTTCGATTGCTCAATTGTTCGATTGTTCGATTGTTCGATTGTTCGATTGTTCGATTGTTAAATGGCTATATTGTTAAATGGTTGTATGGTTAAATGGTTATATTGCTGAATGGCAACAGAAACCTTACAAAAAAAGACCATAGCTGAAATATTTAAAGCAACAGAGCATTTAATAAAGTTGCCTGCTACTACAATGTGGATTGATTATGACAAGGAAGCAGATGTGCTATATATAAGTTTTTAACGACCACAAAAAGCAACTGATTCTGAAATGATGGATAATGGAATTTTGTTGAGATACAAAAATAATGAATTGATAGGAGTAACAATTTTAAATGCGTCAAAAAGAAGCTAACATCAGAAATCTATATTGAAGTGTCCGAAAAAATCGGACACTTGAAAATGAAAAACAAATTCTGATTTGTATTTTAGAATTTTATCCCCTTGGGCTTTTTCTCAAAAGAAATTAATTGAAAAAAATTAGGTTAATCTGGGAAATGCGTATTAAATGTAAAATATAAAATTGTCCCGTAGGGACATTCTATTTGTAGCGCTGCACGGGAGTGCAGTGTAAATAAATCACAATAAAACATAGTCCTGTAAGGACGACCTTCACACCGAAAAATAAAAATTATGGCAAAATAGATAATGTTATAAAATATATAATGAATCAACAACATCATCATAAAAAGAAAATATTTAGAGATGAATATATTGAATTCCTTGATAAATTTGGAATTGAATATGATGAACAATATCTCTTTGAATTATATGATTAACATATTTTAGGTCATCCCTGACGGGATTTATAAACGATTGCTCAATTTTATAACCCTGAACTTCCGTTCAGGGCTACAAATAGGAAATTCCTACGGAATTATTCTCTTAATGTCGAATGCAGAACAATGGAACCGGCAAACCGATTAACAGATAACTGAAACCCGATACCCGATAAACCGGATAACAACCATGCAACCATGTAATCATGCAATCATACAATCATGCAATCAAACAACCATATAGAAACTATGCGTAACAATAAATTAAATTTTTTAATAATCCTGTTGCAATTATTTTTCGTTACAACATGTAATTCACAGGATAAAAATTCCGGAATTACCGCCGAAAAAAGTTCTCAAACAGAACTTGTGAACCGGCAGCCGGCTGTAGCAGGACAATTTTACCCCTCTGACCCGGACGAATTAAAAAACTCCCTGTTATACCAGTTCTCAAATGCCTTACCTCAAAAGTCCGGGAATGTTTTAGCTATCATTACCCCTCATGCGGGTTATGTCTATTCAGGAGGAGTTGCCGCTACCAGCTTTAATCAGATTGATAATAACAAGGAATATGAGACTGTTTTCCTCATCGGTTCAAGCCACAGGACATCATTTCACGGAGCTTCCATATACAACAAAGGCGATTATATAACTCCGCTTGGAACAGTTAAGGTTGATATTCCCCTGGCAGAAAAGCTGATTCAGCAATATGATTGTTTTAGTTATAACAAAGATGCACATTTGAGTGAGCATAGCTTAGAGGTTCAGCTACCGTTCCTGCAATATATCATGAAAAAGGATTATGATATTGTTCCAATAGTTTTAGGAACAAATTCACCAGAGATGTGCAAAGAAATTGCCATTGCGCTCTTTCCTTATTTTTACTCAAAGAATCTTTTTATCATCAGCACTGATTTTTCGCATTATCCCAATTATGAGGATGCTGTAGAAGTTGATAAAGTAACTGCTGATGCTATTCAATCAAACTCCACAAAAAATGTCATTAATACGATAAATAATAACAGGGATAAAAACATTTCCAATCTATCAACCAGTATTTGTGGATGGACCTCTGTAATGACCTTACTGTATATGACCGAGAACAACCCGGATATATCTATAAACCCAATACAATATAAAAATTCCGGGGATGCTGAGATTGGCACTAAGGATAGGGTTGTTGGATATTATTCAATGACTGTTACGTTAAAAGAAATTGAGGATGGGGAAAAAGCGGAATTTGACCTTACTGATAGAGACAAAAAAGACCTGCTTGTGATCGCCCGCAGTACCATCGAACAATATATCAATGAAAATAAAATCACTGAGATAAATACCGGGAATTTTTCAAATATACTGATGACAAATTGCGGTGCCTTTGTCACTTTACATAAAAATAAGATGTTGAGGGGCTGTATAGGAAGATTCACTGCTGATGAACCATTATATAAGATAATTCAGCAAATGGCTATTTCCGCTTCTACCCAGGACCCGAGGTTTCCAAAAGTAACACCCGAAGAGATTGATAAACTTGAGATTGAGGTTTCTGTTTTATCCCCAATGAAAAAGATCAATTCGATTGATGAAATAATAATGGGGAAACATGGCATTTATATTAAAAAGGGTAATGCATCAGGAACATTCCTGCCTCAGGTTGCAACCGAAACCGGCTGGACAAAAGAGGAATTTCTCGGGCATTGCGCCAGGGATAAGGCAGGTATTGGCTGGGAAGGATGGAAGGAGGCCGATATTTATATTTATGAAGCTAATGTTTTTAGTGAGGAAGATTTGGGGAAATAAAGAACTTAACTTCGTAAATTAATTATAAACATAACAATTATGGTTTACGAAACTTTAATGAAATTTTTTGCCAACTGCCTACTGTTAACTGTCAACTTTTTTATTAACATCAACAAAATTATCGTCCTTCAGCTGACGGATGGTAAGTTTGTTTTTTTAAGCGCCTAAAGTATGTCCCCTCCCTACTCACTTATTACAATATCCATAATAACAGCAATCCTTTACTCTCTTACCTATATTTTAAATAAGTTAAAAATTGTAAAGCTTTCTACCCACAGGAAAATATGGAATTCATTGCTCTTAATTACCTTTTTCGTGATGGGTGTTTTGGGAATAATACTTGTTGTGCAGGTCAATTACAAGCTGGAGATCCCGTTATCAAAAGAGATATTATTATTGCATGTTGATTTCGCGATAGCAATGTTTATTATCGCCATATTTCACTTTTTATGGCATTTCAAATATTTTAAAAACATCTTCATCAATACCCTGATAAAGCGAGAGAAAACAAGCGAGATCTCTGCATCATATAATGCTTATATTCAGCGGGAGGATATAAAAATCCCTTTAAAACAAATTGACAACCGGCTGAAATTATCAGTCCTTGCCTTAGGCATTACAGCGCTTATCACGCAGATCATTCTTCTCCGGGAATTTCTATCCGTTTTTTACGGTAATGAGCTTGTGATAGGGATTATTTTAGCGAACTGGATGCTATTAACCGGAATCGGCTCTTATTTTGGGAAATATTCTGACAGGATAGCGAACAAAACTACCTCCATAATTATCTTACAGGTTTTAATTGCTATCCTTCCTATAATTACCGTTTTTCTGTTAAGTTCATTGAGAAATATTGTTTTCCCTGTTGGCGGTATGATAAGCTTTATTCAAATCTTATACAGTTCGTTTATTCTTTTACTACCTTTTTGCCTTATCTCCGGGTTTTTATTCACATTGTTTTGTAATCTCATTTCCGAAAAATATAAAGCCAACCTGATCAGCAAGGTCTATTCGCTGGAGGCAATCGGAAGTATAACAGGTGGATTACTGTTCAATTTTGTTTTGATATATTTTTTAAAGACTTTCCAGAGCTTGATCGTTCTGATGATAATCAATTTGACGGTTTCTTTTATCCTGTCATTAAAATTAAAAGTATTAAGACCAAGGTACATTATCCTGCTTCTGTCATTCATATTTTTGTTTCTGACATTATATTTCAACCTGGATAATATTTCAAAAAATTTGCTTTTTAAGAACCAGGAATTGATATATCAGAAAGACACTCCTTACGGTAATTTAATTATAACAAAAAGCGGGGAACAGGAAAACTTTTATGAGAACAATGTACTTCTTTTTTCTACAAATAATGTTATTGCAAATGAAGAAGATGTCCATTATGCAATGTTGCAGCATTCAAATCCCGAAAACGTATTGCTGATCTCAGGCGGTATTTCAGGGACTACGCAGGAAATTTTAAAATACAACGTAAACAAAATTGACTATGTTGAGATAAATCCCTGGCTTATTGATATTGGAAAGAATTATACATCTGCATTGGAAAATAAAAAGATCAATGTTATTAATGAAGATGCAAGGTTATTTATTAAAAATACATCTGAGCTTTACGATATTGTTCTTATAAACCTGCCCGAGCCAGGCACTGCCCAGATCAACAGGTTTTATACCATGGAGTTTTTCCGTGAATTAAAGAAAAAGCTGAACAAGGATGCTGTAATATCACTGAGATTAATGTCAACCGAAAACTATATGAGTGAAGAAGCGGGTCAAATACACTCGGTCATATTTAATACTTTGAAAACCGCATTTAATAATATTCTGATCGTTCCCGGGGAGAAAAATTATTTTCTTGCTTCCGACAAAGAATTAAAAATTAATGTTGTTCAAATGATCGAAAAAAGAGGAATTGAAAATGAATATGTTCAATATTACCTTGATGATCAATTACTTGGAGATAGGAGCAATTATATATTAAGCAATTTAGATGTAAATGCAGATATTAATAAAGATTTTATTCCTGTCTCTTACCACCAGCAATTACTTTACTGGTTAAGTTATTTTAAATTTAATTATTGGTTTTTAACTGCAGTTCTCTTAATCGTGGTATTATTTATAATCTTAAGGTTAAATCCGGTTAATTTAGGATTGCTGACCGGTGGATTTGCCGCTTCATCCATTGAGGTTTTACTGCTGATTTCATTCCAGATAATTTACGGTTATGTGTATCAGATGATGGGAATAATAATTACCTTATTCATGGCTGGTATTGCTGTTGGCGCATTATACAGGCACAAAATACTGCGAATAATAAGTGTCAATAATTTTATAAAAATTCAGTTTGGCATAGGACTTTATTCGATATTACTACCTTTTATATTATTGGGTTTAAAGACCGTTAGTATCGATCCGGTTATTATTCACCTGGCATTCTTTTTGCTTACTTTCTTTTTTGCTTTGTTGATAGGCATGGAGTTTTCATTAGCTTCAAAATTACAGTCAGGGAAAATATCATCAATCGCTGCCGGGATATACAGTGTTGACCTGCTGGGCTCAGCTATCGGTGCATTAGTTGTAACCGCTTATTTAATACCGGTATTGGGAATAGTACAGGTTGGTATAATTATTGGATTATTGAATTTTGCCAGCGGGGTGGTTTGTTTCATCAAAAGAAAAAAATATTTATCTTTGGATTGATATAGTTTTTCTTGTAACTAATCAGTCCAATTAATTATGCCACAAAGACACGAAGACACCAAGTATCACAATGATAAATTTAAGCCTTTAATCAAAGATGGAATAAAAAGAATGGTTATATAGAACTTAGTGTAGCTTTGTGTCTTTGTGCCTTTGTGGCTAAACATTGAAATTCTGATACGTTAAATTTATATGCAGAACATAATCCATAAAAAAATAACCCAAAGAGAGTTTATTAAATACGGACTCATGGGATTTTGCGGATTAGCTGCAGAGATGAGCTGTTTGAAATTATTTGCAGATAATATTTTGGATTTTGAACCTTCGTCAGATCTATGGAAATGGAGCAAGGAATGTTTATATTATACTGAAACTCCACGTGGTTTAAAATGCAAAGTGTGCCCTAATGATTGTGAAATAAAACCGAATGAAGTAGGTGACTGCAAGACCCGGCTTAGTAAGAACGGCAAACTATATACACTAGTCTATGGCAATCCCTGTTCTGTTAATATTGATCCCATTGAGAAAAAGCCGCTATATCACTTTTTGCCTGCAACCAAGGCGTTTTCAATAGCTACAGCAGGATGCAACCTGGTTTGTTTAAATTGTCAGAACTGGGAAATATCACAGAAAAGTCCTGAAGAAACAAGAAATTACGATTTGATGCCTGATAAGGTCGTTGAAAAGTGCATCAGTACTAGTTGCGAATCAATTGCTTATACTTATTCCGAACCATTAACCTATTATGAATACACTTTTGACACTGCAAAATTAGCTAAAGCAAAAGGGATAAAGAATGTGCTTGTATCAGCAGGATATATATATGAAGAGCCATTGCGTAAGATGTGTAAATATATTGATGCAGCAAATATTGACCTGAAATCATTCAGTAACAGCATCTATGAGAAATTGAACGGTGCAACATTGCAACCTGTTTTGGATACACTTAAAATCATGAAAGAAGAAGGTGTATGGCTTGAAATAACCAATCTTGTTATTCCCGGCTGGACAGATGATCTTGATATGATAAAAAAAATGTGTATTTGGCTGTATCAAAACAAACTACATGAATACCCTTTGCATTTCAGCCGTTTTCACCCAATGTATAAATTAACCCAACTTCCTTCAACACCTGTCTCAACCCTTGAAAAAGCAAGGGAAATTGCCCTGGATGCTGGAATTAAATATGTATATATCGGCAACGTACCCGGTGGCTCAGCTCAAAACACCTATTGCTACAAATGCAAAAAGATACTTATTGAAAGAAAGGGATATACAATAATCAGCAATCACATAGAAAACAATTCCTGCAAATTCTGC
>JBDRNO010000014.1:0-13409 GCA_043811005.1 Bacteroidota bacterium
GCCCCTCGCATTGAGCAGGCGGCGGCTCCGGGAGCCGCCGGCGAGCCGCCCGCCCGGGCCCCGATCCCGTGGTCGGCGGACTTTCCTGACATCGTGCCGCATATAATCCCACTTCCTGGTCCTGGGATTTTGGCGATAATAGCGGGTATTCTGATTCTCAAAACTATTATTATGTGTATAATGTGCCGGGCACATATACTGTCACATTAATTGTCACAAATCCCTATGGAAGTGATACAATAACTCAACAAATAGTGATTAATTCTGTCATGGCAGATTTCACCGTTAGTGATACTGTTGTTGTGGGAGAAATTGTGTATTTTATTAATAATAACATAGGCGCTGATACTGTGATCTGGGATTTTGGGGACGGGTATCTCTCAAACCAGCAGGATCCTTCTCATGTATATTTTGCAACCGGCACTTATACTGTAATGGATTCAGTGGCTAATTCAGTGGGATGTACAGATAAAAAGTACAGGGATATTGAAGTTGTGATACCCGATGGTATTGAACAATTGAACGATACTGAAACATTGGAAATATACCCCAACCCCGCTTCAGGAAGTGTAAATATCAGGTATGCTTTTGAAGGAACAGAAAATTTCCATTTATCATTATACGACATATTAGGCCAGGAGATCATGAGAAAAGAAATTAAAAATGATAGCAGTTCCGGTCTTGTCAGTTTGGATATATCCGGCTATTCCACGGGAATGTATTATATTAAGCTCACTAATGAGAACAAGCAAATTATAAGGAAGTTTGTTATTCAGTGAGGTTATAAATACGAGAACATAGCTTAGCAAATTGATTATAATAAGAAATTATATAGAATTAAGCTAAGTATAAATAAAATTCTTTTTTAGATAAACGGAATAGTTGCGAAAGTCTTAATTAAATAATTTGATAACTAAGAAAAACATTATGAACCTAAAGCTCATCACATTAACTTTTGTACTCTTATCCCACTTATTTGCCACTATAAATATTTCTGCCCAAACAATATTTGTAACTATCGGAACCGGCACTTCAACAAATTCAACAACTAGCTATCCTGCTCCTTACGGCAACTGGTATTGGGGTGCCAGGCACCAATTTTTGATCAGGTCATCAGAACTCATTGGTGCCGGTTTAAGTGCAGGTAATATTTACAGCCTGGGATTTAATGTTTTTTCTCCAAATGGTGTCCCTCTTGATAATTTTACTATTAAAATAAAAAGCACCTCCTCAAACAGTACAACTTCAACTTTTGAAAGCGGGATGACAACAGTATGGGGACCTCAAACCTATACCGAAACAAATGGCTGGAACACCCATACATTTACAACTCCTTTTGTATGGAACGGAACATCTAATATTTTGATAGAAACATGTTTTAATAATTCATCTTATACATATAATGCCCAGATTTATTACTCTACCACCTCATTCAACAGTACTATTTATTACAGGGAGGATGCCTCTGGAGTTTGCAGTAACGTAACCGGAACAACTTTAACTTCCAGGCCAAACATCCGGCTTGAATATGACCTGCCTGCAGTACCACCGGTAGCTGATTTTATGGCTGATTTCACTTTTTCCTGCAACGGAACAATTTATTTTTCAGATCTTTCTTTATATGCACCTGACTCATGGTACTGGGATTTTGGTGATGGCAATAGCGATACCGTTCAAAATCCAATACATACTTATACCGCGGGTGGTACTTACTCGGTTTCGCTTACCGTAACAAATCCTTATGGAACAGATTCCATCATTAAAACAAATTATATTACTGTATCACTGGGTGGGCCTGTTACAGCAACCTGTACACCGGTTACTGCCAGCTATTGCTGCGGTTTAGGTATTTACAATGTTACCTTTAATACGATCAATAATAGTACAAATGATGGTGTTGAGGGCTACCAGGATTATACATGTACAAATTCCACAACTGTGGAGACAGGGCAATCTTATACCATTTCCATCCAAACAGGGCCCACTTATGAAGAGAATGTTATGGTCTGGATCGATTACAATAATAACGGTGCCTTTTCCGGTACTGAAGTGGTTTTTAGCTCATATAATGTTTTTACCAATCATACAGGTACGGTTAACATTCCCGTCAGCGCTGTTACCAATAACCCTTTAAGAATGAGAGTTGCTTCCGATTATGGCTTGCAACCGGTTCCTTCTCCGTGTATTGATGTTGTTTACGGACAATTTGAGGATTATACCGTTATCATTCAACCGGATACAATGCCGCCTGTAGCTGACTTTATTGCCGATGCAACTTTATCATGTAATGGGGTAGTGAATTTTATTGACCTTTCCACCAATTCCCCAACTTCCTGGTTTTGGGATTTTGGTGATGGGAATAATGATACCGTTCAGAATCCCACACATACATATACTATTGATACCATTTACACTGTGATGCTTATTGCCAGTAATGCCTATGGCAGCGATACAATTATCAAGCCGGATTATGTTACTGTAAATACAGTAAGCGGTGGACCGGTCCCGGCATCCTGCACACCGGCAACCTTAAATTATCAAAGTGGCTTTGGTATTACTAACGTATCATTTAACACCATCAACAATACAACGGCTGATGGTATTGAGGGCTACCAGGATTATACCTGTTCGCAGGGAACAGATGTGACTGCCGGCCAGGTCTATACTATTTCTGCCGTAACAGATAATCCAACCGCACATAATGTCAGGGCATGGATAGATTATAATAATGACGGGAATCTGAATAATTCCTCAGAGTTGATCTTTGCTGCCGATTCGGTATTGACCTCAAGTGAAACGGTCACTATTTCACCAACAGCAGTCCTTAATACTCCCTTAAGGATGAGAGTTTCTGCCGATTATGTTTTTATGGCGATTCCTACTCCTTGCTCGGATGTTGTATATGGGCAGGTGGAAGATTATTCAGTTACCGTTACTCCTAATATCACACCGCCTATAGCTGATTTTAGTGTTGACGATATCATCACCTGTGATGGCGTGATCAATTTTTACGACCAATCATCCAATGTCCCAACCTTCTGGTTCTGGGATTTTGGTGACGGAACAACCAGTTACCTTCAAAATCCTTCATACACATATTCTAACGATAATACTTACACGGTGACGCTGATTGTTTGCAATGCTTTTGGGTGCGATACCATCACATATCCTGACCTGATCAATGTTACCATTGGCGCTGCCCCCATTGCTCCTTCATGTACACCAACAACACTTGGTTATTGCTGTGGTTACGGGATATATAACGTAACGCTTAATACTATTAATAATTCTTCAGGTAATGGCGCTGACGGGTATAAGGATTACAGTTGTACTTTTAACACTATTTTGAAAGAAGGGCTTACCTATTCCATATCCGTTGGAACCGGCATCAGTAATCCACAGGATACCCGTGGTTGGATTGATTTTAATAATGATGGCGTTTTTGATGGAATTACCGAACTGGTATTTTCTGCTAATGATAACTACAATCCTTCGGGAACAATTACCATACCCTTTGGAGCAGTAATTGATACTGCATTAAGAATGCGTGTATCCTCTGATTATTCAGGGAGCAATCCCAATCCTTGTAATGATTCCTGGTATGGACAAGTAGAAGATTATACTGTTATTATTGAAGAGGTTGTCCCACCCGCAGCTGATTTTACAGTTAGCATGGATTCTATTTGTGCAGGGGGAAGCATTTCATTTATTGACCAGAGTACGGAAAATCCAGCTTCATGGTCATGGACATTCCCGGGAGGAAATCCGGGTACATCATCTCTCAAGAATCCAACCGTAACATATAATACACCGGGAATTTACGATGTAACCTTAATTGTAACAAATGGTATAGGAAGTGATACTCTGACAATTAATGCCTGCATTACTGTAAATTCCAAACCATCATTGACCATCACGGGTTTTGACATAACCTGCATTGGTTTTTGTGATGGATATGCTACAGTAGCAGTTACCGGAGGTACTGCACCTTACACTTATTTATGGAGCAACGGGCAAACATCTTCTACTGACACCAGTTTATGCAGTGGAATGTATGGGATATCGGTAATCGATGTGAATGTCTGTTCATCCTATGGTAGTGTTGTTATTACAGAACCTTCTGCCATTGTTCTCACTGTTTCGTCCACTAGTGCCGGTTGCAGCACTTCAAATGGCACCTCTTCGGCAAACGTTAGCGGAGGTACCGGTCCTTACACCTATTCATGGGATGATCCGTCCAACCAAACTACTGCCACAGCATCGGGATTGTTTGCCGGAATTTATACCGTTACTGTTACAGATAATAATGGTTGTTTCGATACGGATTCTGTAACTGTTACTAATACAAATGCCCCAATATTAAATACTTCAAGTACAAGCCCCGCATGTTATGGCGATAATAACGGTTCAGCAACAGTTACTGTTACAAGTGGTACACCACCCTATACTTATCAATGGGATGATCCTGCAAGCCAGACAACAACAACTGCTACCGGATTAACAGCATGGACATATAACATAACTGTTACAGATGATAATGCTTGTACTGCATCAGCAGGTGTTACAATAGGGGAGCCTGGTACGATAGTTATTTCAATTACATGGACCGATCCCTCCTGCAGCGGAGAATGTAACGGTTCGGCTACGCTCACCGCAAGTGGAGGTACACCACCTTATAGTTATTTATGGGATGATCCGTTATTTCAAACTACTTCAACAGCCACCGGATTATGCGCAGGGAATTATAATTTAACCGTTACCGATAATAACGGATGTTCTACAGCAGCAAGTGTCACTATCAATGATCCGGCAGGGATAATTTTAACTATAACAACAACAGATGCCAGCTGTGGAATTGCCGATGGATCGGCTACAGTGTCGGGAACAGGTGGCATGTGGCCATATACTTATCTATGGGATGATCCTGCCAACCAGACAACAGAAACTGCCACCGGTATTGCTGCGGGTGGGTATTCTGTAATAGTGACTGATGCCAACAACTGTACTGAAACGGCAAATGCAACGGTCAATGATGCAGGTGGCGCTAATGTGATGATCTCAGACAGTACGGATGTGAGTTGTTATGGTGGAAATGACGGTTCGGCTACGCTCACCGCAAGTGGTGGTACACCGCCATATAGCTATTTATGGGATGACACAATGTCGCAAATTACAATTACAGCTACTGGATTATCAGCAGGTACTTATAATGTATTGGTGACAGATTTGAATGGGTGTTCATCATCAGAAAATGTAACCATAAATGAGCCGGCTGCCTTAAATGCTGCAATTACTTCAAGCAACGATAATTCTTGTTATGGTGAGTGTTACGGGGATGCAACTGTAAGTGTATCCGGAGGTACTACGCCTTATACTTTTCTGTGGGATGATCCGCAGGTACAAACAACAATTACAGTTACCGGCTTGTGTGCCGGAACTTATGTTGTAACGATCACTGATGCCAATGGATGTACCGTTTCCAAATCTGTTACTATTACAGAACCTCCGGCTATTTTACTGAATACAACCACTATTGATGCTACCTGCAGTAATCCCAATGGTTCTGCAACTGTTACTGCCACAGGTGGTACGGCACCTTATACTTATCAATGGGATGACCCTGCTTCTCAAATAACTGATGTTGCAACCGGGTTATATGCCGGAACATATACAGTTATTGTTACCGATGCCAGCAATTGCTCGTCATTTACCTCTGCGACTGTTAATGGCCCGCTTGCACCGGTAATTGCATCCGCCGGATCTGATGTTGATACAACTTATTTGGATTTGGGTGGGGGGGTTGCATTCTTTAGTAATTCAACAGGCGGTACTTCTTATTTTTGGGATTTCGGTGACGGAACCACTACAACAATGGAAGATCCTCAATATGCCTACACAATTGAAGGGGATTATTCTGTAGTTTTATTCGTAACAAACGGCACTTGCTCCGATTCAGATACTTTGCTCATTACAGTACTGGACTCATCTGTTGGAATAGATGTTGACATGCTGCATAAAACATCTCTGCATATTTATCCCAATCCAACATCAAATTTTATTACTGTAACTTATGATTTTAACGGGAAAAGAGATCTTGATATATTAATATGCGATGTACTTGGGCAGAGAATTTACAAGGAAAAAATTTACGGGGCTTCGGATTATAAAAAAGATATCGATCTATCGGGCTGTCCTAAAGGTGTATACTTTATAAAACTACAAGATAGTGGAGGGGATGTGTTTGTTGAAAAGATAATAGTTCATTGATTCATTTTTGTGCGGTGATTTCAGTTGGTATGTATGGTGTCTTTCCCTTTCCTTTATATCTGATTAGCGCCCAAATGGCACTGTTTTTCAGCATGTTATGATTATGACTAACCCCGTCCGCCAGCTGGCGGACGGGGATAAGGAATAATCATTAGTCTTGGGCTTTAGCCCAACATCTTTTTGAAAACTAATAATTTAATGGCTAAAGCCCGGAGTAAGGTATTATCCTGTTTTCTCCACCCTAAAGGACGGAGTTAGTCAGACATGGCGATATTAGTCAGTTTATTTATACACACTAAACACATACTCGCCAGCTAGCGGACGGAGCCCATTTATCCAGGAGTTTAATAATTTTTAGCAAGATACTATGCTAAACTTGATATCATTATTTATAACATTAGGCATTATAATATCTTCAACTACTACATTCAGCCAAACCCTCAATCCCTTCTATAAGTCAATAGTGGATAGCAGTTCAAGTGATTCAATTTTTTCATATTTAGAGGAATTTGAAAATATAGGAATTAAAGAGGTTGGCACTAAGGAATTAGAAAATGCAGCGGATTGGTTAATAAGTAAATATTCAAGCTATGGTTATACAAATATTCAAAGAGATACTTTTTTCTATGGCGGAGATACCCTGTTTAACATTATTGTTACCAAGCAGGGAATAACTTGCCCTGATAAATATTTAATCGTTGATGCTCATTATGATACCAAAACCGGTCCGGGAACTAATGATAATGGCAGCGGTGTGGCTGTTGTGCTTGAAACAGCAAGATTGTTGCAAAATATCAATACAAAATATTCAATTCGTTTTATAAATTTTAGCGCTGAGGAAGAGGGATTGGTTGGGAGTTACCATTATGTAAATAATGTTGTTGTCCCTCAAAATATGGATATCTTATTGGTCTTTAATATTGATGAGGTTGGCGGTGTTAATGGCATGAATAACGATACTATTAAATGTGAAAGGGACCAATATACACCAACTAATAATAATGCTGCTTCTTATGCATATACCGATACATTGGCTGATCTTACACAACTGTATTCAAATTTGTTAACTGCGATCACTCATGCTTATGGTTCGGATTATGTCCCCTTACAGGAAAATGGCGAAATAATCACCGGATTTTTTGAATATAATCATTCTCCATATCCGCATAGTATTTATGATAGTTTAATAAATCTTGATACAAGCTATGTGTTTGAGATAGCAAAAGCTTCAATTGGAGCAGTTCTGTATTTTTCCGATGCCTGTGACAGTGCTTCTTCCTGTGACAGTACTTGTGATAGTACTTCTAATATTAAAATATTCCAAAGCAGAGAGAGAATTGATATTTATCCCAATCCTGCAAGATATGAAATTACAATTGAGTTGAATGGAATAAATAGCAGGGAAACAGGAATTAAATTATATAATTCTTTTGGTCAGATAATTATTTCCAGAAATATTATAAATTCTAATAATAAGTCTGTATTTCTTGATTTAAAAGATTTCGCACCCGGTATTTACTATATTGAAATTCAATCGGAAAAAGAAAGAATAATAAAGAGAGTTGCTATAGTAAAGTGATAGAGAGAACATATATAGGCTCTTACAATTCAATTTTGAGTATATTGCCGGCAAAATTATATTCACGGTTCGGCTGAACTCACTCAAGTCCAACTGGCGGAAACAAATCATCATTTATTTATAATATCGTACCAAGGAAATATTTTAGGATGAATTTACCTCTTGCACCTACCCCTAAATCCCCGCCAGCTGGCGGGGACTTATAAGTAAGTGTACACAGTGACTTATAACTTTTTTAAGAATCGATAACAAAAAAGCCCCATTTAGGGGGTTTGTGGGTGAAAAAGCGTGGGAATAACCGTGACTTAACACTAGCTACACCCATGAATTAATTAAATTTTACCATTCTTTTTGAAACCTTATTAATTTTATTTACGTAAGAAATATATTTAATATATACCTTAAATACCAAATAATTCACATAGTGATCAAAAAACTAATATCAATATTATTCTTTTCTCTGCTTTTTTTATTCCCAATTGGCACTTATGCTACTCACTTAGTCGGTGGTAATTTGGCTTATGAATATTTGGGTGAAACTTTTCCGGGGTCCGGCATGTACAGGTATAAGATCACTTTCAGGACTTACATTGATTGCAATTCTGAATTTTGGGGTGCGGGTTTTCCTGAGACAAATTTTAATATTGGGATTTATGAAGGTACTGCAATTCCTTCAGGTAATCTGCCAAGAGAAACCGTCCTCAATATGCCTTTAACGGATTCCACTTATATTCAATTAAACTTGCCCGATACCTGTGCTGTGGGCTCAACCGTGTGTATATATGAAGTTGTTTATGTAGAAGAAGTTGATTTGCCGTTGAGTTTTGTTGGTTACCATCTCTATTATAACCGATGCTGCAGGAATTATGATATTGTTAATTTGTTTGACGCAGGAGCTCAGGGAATGGTATTTCATGCTTACATACCTCCATCATTGGTTGAGAACAGCTCTCCTGTTTTTTCCGATCTGCCTGTACCTTTTTTATGCGAAGATGATACAAATAGCTTAATAAATACCGCTTTTGATGCCGATGGCGATATGCTGATATTCTCTTTTATTCATCCGTTTGATGGCGAAGCGAGCGGTGTGGACCCTGCCCCTTTTCCACCCGATCCTTTGAATTGGCCACCTCCCTTAGTAGTTTATGAAAGCGGCTACAACAAGAATCAGCCGTTTGGGTCAGGCGGATATGTTTATATCAATGCGTCAACAGGGTATACCGAGTATATGTCACCCGATACGGGCAGGTTTGTTGTGGCAGTTGAAATAAAAGAATACAGGAACAGCCAATTAATTGGTATTACCCGCAGGGATTTGCAATTGCAAATTATTGAATGCCCTTATAATCCGCCACCCAATTTGTCACCGATCGGAGGGAGCGGGCAAACGGTATATTCAATAGATGAGGGGGATAGCTTATGCTTTCCCATAACATTTACCGATCAATTTGGTGACAGCATAATACTAGAAGCAAATGCCCCTATCTTTGACAGCTCTCTTACCAATCCGCCTGCAACCATCAATTCTCCTGTTGGAGGTGACAGTATTGTCACCACACAATTCTGCTGGAATACCGCATGTGGACAGGGTCAGCCCTTGCCCTACCTGTTTACCGTTTCAGTAAGGGATGATGGCTGTCCTCCAAAGATTGCCAATGAAGTTTATGAGATCACTGTAAGTCCTTTTGACGGACCTTCTGCTATTGTCGGTATTAATAGTATCTGTCCTTTCGGGAGCGGCCTGTCTTATGATGTTCCTAATATTTCAGGAGCAACATATAGCTGGGTCATCACCGGGGGTACACAGGTGTCGGGGGGAAACACCAACTCAATCATCGTGGATTGGGGTAGTGCGGGAACAGGCAATGTTGCAGTTACAACCACAAGTTTCCTGGGTTGTTCAGTTGGTCCTGTTGACCTGGCAGTAACCATTAATCCCTACCCCAACGGAGATGCCGGTCCGGATGTGTATTTGTGTTCAGGCGATACAGCCCAGCTCGGTGCGGCACTAACCATAGGTTATACATATTTGTGGTCGCCATCAACGGCATTGAGCGATAGTACAGCCCCTAACCCCTCTATCACTTTAACAAATACTTCAGCAAGTCCTGATACTAGTGTGTATATTGTTACTACAACAAGTTTAACAACTAATTGCGTAATAGACGATACCGTCCAGGTGATCGTTTACCCGCTGCCAATACCCGATGCCGGGGCTGATGTGGTTTTTTGCTCCGGTGAGAGTGTTATGCTGGGAACAACGCCATCAACCGGATATGCGTATTCCTGGTCGCCCGGTACCGGCTTGAATGATTCTACTCTATCTAATCCAACAATTTCTTTAACCAATCTCGGAAGCGTTCCCGATACTTTTGAATATATTGTTACTACAACCGATACAATGCCTTCGTGCATATCAAGTGATACCGTTCAGGTAGTGGTCAGTCCCAATGCGGTATCGGATGCAGGACCGGATGTGAGTTTTTGCTCTGGTGAAACTGACAGCATCGGAGCAGATACTACTATAGGTTACACTTACCTCTGGGCGCCAACAACCGGGTTATCCGATCCAACTGCTTCAAATACTGCCATTACTCTTGTAAATAGTGATACAATAACTGATACCCTGATGTATTATGTAACTACTACTTTAGATAGCTGCAGCACTGTTGATTCGGTACAGGTTTTTGTCTATGCTTTGCCAATTGTAGATGCAGGTGAAGATAAATACCTGTGCTCTGGTGATGTGGATACTATCGGTTCAGCGCCTATCGGTGGCTATATTTATCTCTGGACTCCCGGTACGGGTCTGTCGGATATAACTATTGCCAACCCTGAAATATCCCTTACCAACCCGTTCATACTTAACGATACCATTGAATATATTGTTACTGTTACCACCGGCTTCGGCTGTGTGGATGCCGATACGGTAATGGTGGTAGTCAATCATTTGCCTGTATCCGGTGCCGGAGCAGATATCAGCTTTTGCTCAGGCGAAACGGATAGCATCGGAACAACTTCTACATTAGGTTATACTTACCTCTGGACACCAACAACCGGCTTATCAGATCCGGCAATTTCCAATCCCACTATTACCCTGGTAAACAGTGATACTATTACCGACACACTGATGTATTATGTAACCACAACGGTAGATAGCTGCAGCACGGTTGATTCGGTGCAGGTTATTGTATATGCTTCACCAATCGTAGATGCCGGTGAAGATAAATACCTGTGTTCGGGTGGTGTGGATACTATCGGTTCAGAGCCTATAGGTGGCTATACTTACCTGTGGACACCCGGTACCGGCCTGTTGGATTCAACTGTTGCCAATCCCGAAGTATCCCTTACCAATCTATTCATACTTAACGATACCATTGAATATATTGTTACAGTTACTACAGGTTTCAGCTGTGTGGATGCCGATACTGTAATGGTGATAGTCAATCATTTGCCTGTATCCGATGCAGGGATTGATAACAGTTTCTGCTCAGGTGAAACAGATAGCATTGGAACAACTTCTACACCAGGTTATACTTACCTCTGGTTACCACCAACCGGATTATCAGACCCTGCAATTTCCAATCCCGTTATTACCCTTGTAAACAGTGATACTATTACTGACACTCTGATGTATTATGTGACCACTACCGTTGATAGCTGCAGCACGGTTGATTCGGTGCAGGTTATAGTGTTTCCATCGCCAAATGCAGATGCCGGAGCAGATGTGATCTTTTGCACAGGTGATACTGTCCAGCTCGGTACCGTGACAACTACTGATTACACATATTTGTGGTCCCCTGTTACAGGATTGAGCGACACGACAATATCGGATCCAACGGTGACTTTAGTAAACCTGGACACTATTTCATATACCTTTGAATATGTTGTAACTACAACTGATACTAACTCATGTAAATCAAATGACACAGTACTGGTAATTGTGATCCCATATCCAAATACCCCTGATATTTTTGGGAGCATTTCCGTTTGTCCAGGAGTTGACAGTGTCAGCTATTGGGTAGATGACACTACCGGCTCAACATATCAATGGTTCCTTACAGGAGATGGTATCATTATTTCAGGGCAGGGAACCGATTCAATTCTAATCAATTGGGGTGCATCAGGTACAGGAACCGTTTCAGTTGTTGAAACCGATTCCATTGCTTGTATTGGTGATACTTCAGGTCTTGATGTTGTATCAAATGTGATATTAGCGCCACCCGAACCAAGCGGTCCTGACACGGTTTGTGACAGATACCTCACCGGTGTTGAATACCAGGTATTTTACACTAACGGTTCAATATATACATGGTTTATCACTGGTGGAACCATAATAAGCGGTGATGGCACAAACAGCATTATTGTTGACTGGGATAGCATTGGTACAGGGATGTTATGGTACCTGGAAGATAATACAACTACTACCGATACTTGTGCGGGTGTTTCAGATACTTTGTACGTTAGCATATTTCAATCACCTACCGCCTCTTCAATTGCCGGTACTTATACTTTTTGTGAGGGCACGGATTCATTTGCCTATTCTATTTTGGGATTACCGGGTTCGTCATTTACCTGGTTAGTTGATGACGATACGGTAGCAAGCGGAGTTGGTTTGGACACCATTTTCTTGATTTGGGATAGTGCCGGGGTATATGAACTGTCGGTAGTTGAGACAACCGACAGTGGTTGTACGGAAATTTTAACCGACACTGTGACTGTTTACCCAACCCCAAAAATATCATCCATTTTTGGAGATACATCAATATGTTTTGATTCGGCAGATGTGTACCTTTATTATGTTGATGGGTTTTCCGGTTCTGTTTATCAATGGAGTGTAACAGGCGGGACTATCACAACCGATTCTGCCCAGCTTGCCAACGACAGCATTACCATACGCTGGGATTCGGTGGTTGTTGGAAATATTACTGTGGTAGAAATATCGCAGGATTCCTGTATTGGCGATACTATAGGTTTAACGGTTTTTGTCAATGAAGTGCCGGGCGCAGATTCTATTAATGGTGATTTTATATTATGTGAAGATTCTATTCCAATTTCCTATTCCATATCAGGACTGCCGGGTTCCTGGTTTACATGGCTGCTTGACAGTGACACGGTAGCAAGCGGAATAGATATTGACAGCATTTCCCTAATTTGTGACAGTGCCGGGATATATGAACTTGTAGTTATTGAAGTAACACCAAATTCCTGCAGTGTTACCTTATCGGATACCGTGATAGTTTATCAGACACCTCAAACGTCTTCAATAAATGGAGACACCGCGATCTGCTATGATTCTCTGGGTGAATACCTGTATTACGTCACCGGTTTAGCAGGTTCATCATACCAGTGGAATGTTACCGGAGGCACGATCACAAGTTCACCCATAACCAATGACAGTATAACAGTACTTTGGGATTCGGTTGTGGTTGGCAATATAACACTGATAGAAATATCGCAGGATTCCTGCATTGGTGATACCATTGCTTTAACAGTTTTTGTCAATGAGGTACCGGGCGCAGTTTCTATTAATGGTGATTTTATATTATGTGAAGACTCAATT
>JBDRNO010000015.1:0-6627 GCA_043811005.1 Bacteroidota bacterium
TATTTTTTACTTTTGTACCCCAAAAGTTGTGCACTCGGAATGACAGTTTTTTGTTTTGAGGGGTGGAGAGGAAGGCGAGGCGATGCGCCTATGGGAGGTGTTCAATCAAATACAGTTAATTGGCACACCGCCTCGCCTTCCCCCTTTCAAAACAAAGAACTGTCATTCCGAACGAAGTGAGGAATCTCTCGGATGAGAAAACCACCCGAACAGTAACATTTATTTTAACATTTATCTTTTTACATTTAATAATCAGGTTTTGGGTTCTTGGCGCTGGGCTCTGGGTTGTTGATTTTATACTCAGACTCTGTAACCAGTACATACCACCCAGTACCCAGCACCCAGTACCCAGAAACATTATCTTATTTATACTTAACTTAATTCTATATAATTTCTTTTTTTAATCAAATTACGAAGTTATGTTCTTTATCATAGTTGCGAATCTGCCGTGCAAGTTCTTTCAAAGCTATATTTCCAACTGCCTGTTTTCTTAATTGCCCCATTATCCATGCTAATTCAGCTTTTGGTGTTTTTTTTATTCCTGCTTCTTTATACTTTTTCTTTAACAAGCCGATAGGAGCTAACAATTGTTCCTTTGTTCTTTTCTTGAATTTGATACTGGTTAAAACAGAATTTAAATCCATTTTTGGGTGTTCATACACTACAGGCAGCATTTCTATGGCAATACTTACATCTAACTTTTCTGTTTTAAGATATTTAAATAAGTCATAAATTTTTTCATATCTAAAATCTGAAGTTGTATTATAATGTCCTTCAACAAATTTTAAACGATGCCCAAAAAAAGTGCCGGTAAATTTTGGATCAATCTTTAATTTTTCAATTATTTTTTCTATAACCGGCACTACATTTTTTTTTAGCAAATAGTGATAAGTGTCTTCAGGAACACCCCATTTTGCAAGCTGGCTAATACGTTCAGCAACATCAAGCGGAAGATTTTTTCTTAATTTCTCTATATATTCATTTTCAAGGGGTATTGGTGCAGAATCGGTATCGGGATACATACGGTCTGCACCGGGTAGTACCCTTTCAAAAATTGTTGTCCCGTCTTCAAAAGATTTTCTTGATTCATTAGGTACTCTTACAAAAGCCATCTGACAACGTTCTTCGATGGTTTCCAATGCAGTTTTCATGTCTTCATCCGGTCCCCAAATGACAATCTGGGCATCATCTTTATTAAAGTTCAACTTCAAAGCAATAAGTTTAAGATTAGTATTTGTAATAATACTGTTAAATTGCTCCGTATGTATCATATTGGGTTTTTCCAAACAAGCAATAACTTTTAACCTGTCGCAGATTTCATTAGCAAAAATTTTTCCCGGCTGTGTAAAGTGAGATAGAATACCTTTAAATCCTGGAAGATTAACAACTATCAGTTTATACCCTTTTTCTTTGGCAATTTTTATTGGCTCATAAGAAGCTATAAATTCATTAAAATTAAGATGAGCAAAATTAATTTTCCATTTTTTATAATCGGGAATACGTTTTTTCAGAATATCTCTGATTTTTAGTAATGCCCATTGACGAAAACATTCATTATGAGTCAATTCTGGGATCCATTTATTATGAGACACACCTTTGATCTCAACTCTTGTTCCACCTTTGCAACTGACATTAACATCTTCTCTTCCAGCTCCCATGCCGGTTCTGACCAATCCTGTACTTCTGTTAAGAAAACGAATATAGTTTGCTGCCTCCATCACTTCTTCAGGATTAACCATATCAGGGTAAGTGACGGTTTCAATCAGGGGCATACCAAGACGGTCGGTTTTATATGTTCTGATATGTCCTATATCAGAAATTTCCCTGCAGGAATCCTCTTCAATACTTAGTTGGATCAATCTTACCTTTTTATTTTTTAAAGGAATCTCACCTTCCACACCCAAAATAGCTGTTCGCTGAAACCCGGTAGGGATACTGCCGTCTAAGTATTGTTTACGGGTAATATGTACTTCCCCAACAATATTTTGCTTACTTAATAAAGAAATTTTCAAAGCGATTTCAAGGGCTTCTTTATCAATTTTGAATGGAGGTGTATCATCAATATCATAAGTACACGCAGTTTCATTTTTTATACGGTAGATAATATCCTTCCGTGTTTTGAATTCCATCAAAGCAGTACCGTCATATTCGCCTAATTCACTGAGTGTTGGTCGCATATGCCTGATAATCTCAGCATCATAATCTTCGCTGGAATTATATATGCCGGCAGGACAATAACAAAAAAGTTTTTCTTTTGTCTTTAGTTGCTGATGTACTTCTAATCCGGATTTAAAACCAATTTTATTGTAGGTTTCCTGTGTAGACTTTTTCAGGGGAACATATCCTGCTTCTTTCCTGGTCTTTTCGTAATTTATTTTTGGATTAAAGCTTTTCATCTTTTTTGCTAAATAAATTACAAAGGTAAAATATTTAATAATTCAATATCCCTAAAACATCTGCAATGAACGTTAATAATAAAGACAAAATTAATGCAAAAACCGGAGCTATAATCCATATTATCCATACTTTTCTTACAGTATTATCCCTTAAAATATTATTCCAACCGACTTTTGAAACACCTAATGCAATTATTGCAGCCGTATTTAATTGAACCAATGATGTAGGGATACCTCGAATTAGTGAAGCGGATAATATCAAACTTGCCGTTAATAAAGAAATGATGGTAGCTCCCAATGGCCCAATTTTAATAATTTCTTTCCCGGTTGTTTTAACTACTTTATGACCAAAAACAGAGCTTCCAATACCAAAGCATGGTGCAATTATTAAAGTAGATATAATCATTACCAGGATGAATTTATCACCTTTTATGTCAATCTCTAATTCATTGACAAGCATAGAGGCAATCGGACCGGAAGCATTAGCTACATTATTAGCTCCTATTGCAAAAGCTACAAAACAGGAAGATATAATGACAATATACTTTAATACCGGATGGTTTGAAAGCTGATCAAAACGAATTATCACTATTTGCTTTAATGGCTTATAAACAAACTTTCCAATAAGATACATTAAAATAAAAGCAATTATTGGTAAAATGAACCATGTAGGAATGATCTCAAGAAATAATTTTTTGGAATTAAGCATATTCAAATAAACAGCAGGGCCAGACATAGCAAACACAGTTGACTGACTCGTTGATTGAGGAACCCCTAACAAATTTGCAATTAAAAGAGACAAAGCAACAGATAAGAATATTATTGAAGTTAATGTTAAGGTCATTGCATCGGGAGCAAGAATTCCCTTTCCAAGTGTTAAAGCGACTTGTTTACCAGCTATTATAGCTCCTGCGAAAACAAAAATACCGAAAAGTCCGGGGATTAAATTTTTCCTGATAATGTTTGCTCCATAAGCTGCTGAAAATGCTGGCGATGTCCCGCTACCACCCATCGTAACAGCTAAAAACATAGCTAACAAAAATGGAATTAATAATATAGTAAATATTGGGGTCATAATTTTTGTTTTGAGGACAAATATACAAACCCTATCAACTAAATAGGGTATTAACGCAAAAAAATTATTTTTTCTGTTTTTTAAGTTCGTTCTCCCGTCTTATAATCTCTGATAATGTGCTTGCTTTTAGTATTTTGACAGTATGGCTACGAACTTCTATAAAAACATCTCTTAATCCACACGTTTTTTCATCTTTACATTCTTCACAGCGTTCATAATAGCGATATGTAACACATGGTAACAATGCTATTGCTCCGTCAAAAAGACGCATTATTTCAGCAATGTTGACTTTATCAGGACTCTTAATAAGATAATACCCTCCTCCTTTACCCTTTTTGCTGCCTAAAATTCCGGTTTTTTTTATATTTAATAAGATGAGTTCGAGGAATTTTCGGGGTATATTTTCATTTTCTGCTATTGTGCTAATCAAAACAGGTCCCTGATTATATTTTTTGGCTAAATGAACAAGGGCGTTGATGGCATATTTTGTTTTTTTGGAAATCATAGGTCTGCAAATATACTGTATAATAAGCTTAATCTAATAACACAGAACAGCAGAATTTTCTCCAATTACCCTACCATCAGGCAATCTTAAATAATGAGATCCCTCTCAGCATCGGTGGAGGCATTAGACAATCACATACTTACATTAGTTACGATCATGTGATTTACTATATACATTCCAAATATGATAGCTATTTGTTTCATTTATACCTATAAATTTTTTTCCAAACACCAAATATGCAACACCTAGCAAATTGTTTATTGCATTTCAATTTACAACATCAATTTCCAGTATAAAATCAAAACTGCTTATACCAATCGCAGAAAGCACAATATTTTCGCATTCCTTTAAATCAATCCAATAATTTTTATTAACTGAAATTCACCTCCTATTGCAAATACCTTCCCAACAACGTTAGGAAAAACAGCATAACTATGAAAATAATGCCAAATACCAAAAAATATCTTTTTCTTTCCTTTAACAACCCATTAAGCAAAAATGGGTTTAAAGCATATTTTTCAGAAATATTTTTAAAAATTTCACTTTTTATGTCACTCAAAAGTTTTTCCATTCTCTTAGCTCAGGTTTAGCCGTCCGAATCTATTCAAAAATATTCATGCAGTTTTTTCAACCTAATAATAAAGCAAGAATCAACAACACCGCACCTATAATCAAAATAATAATTATATCTCTTATATTATCAGGCACTTTTACCTTCCAGTTCATAATGTGTTTTTAAGTTGTTTAATGCTTCATTAAATCACAAATATTCTCTGAGCTTTTGTATTGATGATCGTCTCCTCAGCTTTTGTATAGTTCTTATGTTTTTTGCGTTTGTTTCAATAATAGTGTCTCATTGGTTTATATGTTTTTCATAAAGGAAGATTAGCCGCAGTACTTTTATCTCCATAACCACTTGAACTTATTAAATAAATACATTGTATTAGCGCAGCTACACTGCCTGCTCCGAATCACAGTATTAGTATTTTTTCATTTCTGCGATTTACTTAGAGACCGGCTTTATTTTATTAAGAAGCGTACTGATATCTACCAGTTCTTCTTTGTTCCTCTCTAGGCGTTCTTTCAGGATTTTCTCAAAAAAGAGCCGGTAAACTTCATCGGACAGAATATTATCCCTGTTTACATTGACATAGCCAAACCTTTTTAGCTTTACTACCACCAGAGATATCAATTCTTCAATACTTGCAGAAATATTCAATTTTATCGCTTAAACTTTAATTTTCAGCACCTAATTAATTCGTAATACCTTTCCTTGTTTCGCAAAATTCTTGTATTAATTATACATTTCCGTTGATATTTGTTAAAAGGGAAATTGATTTATGTCAATTTCATGGAGGATAATTGTACCTTTGCGATAATTATACCTAAATTTATGTATAGAGACATCATTTACAATAAATATCATTTCAAAAGTGATTACTTATTTGAAGGATTATCGAAAGACGAAAAGGTCATTCTGGAATCACATATGGTTACCCACATTTATCAAAAGGGACAGGTGATTTTCAGGAGAGGAGCGGCTCCTTCCGGGGTATTTGTTCTCAATAAAGGGAAAGTCAAGAAATATACCATAGGCAGTGATGGGAAACAGCATATATTTTACATTTGTAGCTCCGGGGAGGTATTGGGTTATCATGCGCTACTGAGTGAGGAAACATACCCGGATTTTGCTCAAACGTTAGAAGATTCCACGATCTCTTTTATCCCAAGAGAGGATTTTATAAATGTATTGGAACTATCAAAGACCCTAAATAAAAAACTTCTTAAAAATTTAAGCCATGAGTTTACGGTCTTTATCAACAGCACAACAGTACTGGCTCAAAAAACCGTAAGAGAAAGGCTTGCATTGGCATTATTAATGCTCAAGGAAAAATATCAGAAAGATCGCTCCAATGATGACTCAATAGAGATTGTTATGTCAAGGGATGATATGGCTAATATTGTGGGGACAGCTACGGAAACACTTGTAAGATTACTTCATGATTTTAAAGAAGACAGGGTAATCGAAACGCAAGGCCGTTCAATAAAAATTCTCAACCTTGCAATGCTTGTTAAAATAGCTAATTTTTATTGAATTTATTTTTGATAACTTAAATTTACTATGGCAATTTAATGAAATCAAAATTTAATAATCCATATTGTAAAACATGTATGTCGTGGTTGAGTTCTGTTTTTTCCATTTTAGATGATTCGGAACTTTCTAAAATAGATGTCAATAAAACATGTAATTTTTTCAAGAAAGGGCAAACGATCTTCTATGAGGGACACAAACCCCTTGGCATTTTTTGTATAAGCAAAGGCAAGATAAAGATTCATAAATTAGGTGATATAGGAAAGGATCAAATAGTCAGATTATATAAGGAAGGTAAAATATTTGGATATCGTGCACTTTTAAGTGGTGAATATTATACTGATTCTGCCACTGCATTGGAAGATTCTATAATTTGTTTTATTCCTAAAACTACATTTTTTGAACTCCTTCAGTCCAAACCGGAACTTTCAGGGAAATTACTGCAATTTTTATCAATAGATCTTAGAACAGCAGAATCAATGATCACCCGTTTGGCTCAAAGACATGTCAGGGAGCGTTTAGCAGAGACAATACTAATATTAGAAGATTATTATGGTGT
>JBDRNO010000016.1:0-16376 GCA_043811005.1 Bacteroidota bacterium
CCAATGGTGAGTATCAGGATTATGAACTACATAATCCAACTCATTTACAGGTCTTATTGGGATATAATTTTACTTTTAAAAGAAAAAAAGATAAAGAGATTGATGAACTGAAAGATATGTTAAGTAAAATTCTGGAAAAACAAGAAAGTCAGGATACTTTGCTGGAACAAAGCAAATATCGCGGTTCGGGAGATCCGCTTAAAGGGCTGAATGTTTCTGAAGCCAAAAATATATTGCAAGTTGGAAACTATTATGCCTTTGTAATAGGAATTGATAAATATAAAGGAACCTGGGCACTGTTAAACAATGCTGTTAATGATGCAAAAGCAGTTGAGGAACTCTTGAAATCAAAATATAAATTCGATCACCTAAAAACCCTATACGATGAAGAAGCTACGGGTGAAAATATCATTAAAGAGTTGGAATGGTTGGTTGAAAATGTAAAAGAACAAGATAACGTATTTATTTATTATTCAGGTCATGGTGAATTTAAGGAGTCATTGAACAAGGGATATTGGGTGCCTGTTGATGCTCAAACAACCTCTACATATAAATACATATCAAACTCTGATATCCAAACATTCATGGGAGGTATTAAGTCAAAACATACTTTATTGATTTCCGATGCTTGTTTTAGCGGTGACATCTTCAGGGGAACAACAATATCTGTTCCATTTGAAGATTCGGAAAAATATTATAAAAAAGTACACAACCTGAAATCCCGCCAGGCAATAACTTCCGGTGGCCTGGAACCGGTGATGGATGGAGGGAACGATGGACATTCGGTATTTACTTATTACTTGCTTAAGGCGCTGAATGATAACAACAATAAATATTATGATTCAGGTTCGTTATATAATGACATTAAAATACCAGTGACCAATAATTCTGACCAATCCCCTAAATTACAACCCATTAAAAATACTAAAGATGAAGGAGGACAGTTTATTTTTATTAAGAAGTAATTCTATATAATTTTCAGAGCAGGCCCAAATTTTTGTAAGTAAAAGGAAAGAAAGAGAAAAAATCCCCCTGAAAGCTAAATCTTGAAAGCTGAAAAACCCGGAAGAATGCGAGCAAAAGCTTAAATATATACATGACAACCCTGTTAGGGCAGGAATAGTTGAAAGCCCTGAGGATTACTTTTACTCAAGCGCAAGAAATTATGCTGAATTAGATGCTCCCGGTGAAGTAGAGAGAATAAACTTGTTTTCTTTGAAATAGGCTTGCTTTGCCTGCCGGCAAGATTAGTCGCAGACTAATCAATTAATGCATCGTAGTTGCCCCGATGGGATGCCTTCCGCACAAACTACGATGAGCGGGAAACTAAAATCAAGGTTATGCTTTAGCTGAAGATCTTTTAATTCAGGCATTGACAAGTTCATTCCAATGAAACTAAATAATAATTTGTAGTTATAAAAAAGTTTCTTAAGTATGGAATAGATGAAATTAATTTTGATTGTATTCTGGGTTTTAATTTAAACTTTATTTCATAGTTAGGATTGATAAAATAGAAAACTCTTTTGTCTATATGATAATTTTCTTTTTTTAAAATTTTTTCAAACTTTTCAATAGTAATACCCGTTTCCTTTGTTTTAAGTAAACTATTAATTTTTGCTTCCCGCTCTCCAAATAATTTGAGGATATATTTATATAAGATTGAGGGTAAAATGTGAAAATATGGTACCTTTGAAAGGATTTTACTTTCACACATTTGTTGATGCCCTCCAAAAGGATTTTGCCAGGGAGGAAATCCCAAAAAGAACTTCCCGGAAGGCTTTAAGAATTTTTTCACAACTCTCATAAATTCTTCTTGGTTGTGAAGGTGCTCTAACACATCCCTTGAAAAAACCAAATCGAATTTTTCATCGCTATCAACTTCATAAATATCTTTACATATAAGTTTTAAATTCATTTTTTTTTCATGGTTACCCAGGAAGTTTTTCGCATTTTCAATTTTACCAATTGACATATCTATCCCAACAGTTCGACAACCAAGATCAATAAATGGTTTCAAATTACCTCCATCTCCACATCCAATTTCCAATACAGAAATAGAATTATCTATTGTTAGTGCTTCGCTAATAAATGGAATTATATATTTTTCCATTGTATAAGTTTGCTCTTGAAAATAAATTTCCCTATTTGTATGTCTTTCTTGCATGCGGAATAATTATATTTGAACATACAAAGATACTCCATTTTCAGAAAAGCAATTAATTAAGCAAAAAAGGAAAAATTCACATCATTATCATTAATTTTAAACCCTTAAAAAAGAGTCAACCTATTTCAGGACGAGACATTTTTTGGGAGTACACTGTAAGCAAAGTCGAAATAAAATATAACCATTGAAAATTAAACTCAATAATAAGACACTCTGGACAATTATAGCTTACCTGACAACTATCTTCTTCTTTTCTTTTCCCGACACTTGTATCGGGACAGGTTCGCAAGACAGGACAATAGTTGACTCCCTTGAAACAGTACTACATACCGCCAAAGAGGACACTACACGCATCATTACCCTCATACAGCTATCCCAGGAATACTGGTACACCCGACCCGACACCGCTTATGTCATTGCAAAAGATGCCTATTCAATATCAGGAAAACTTGCCCTGAGCGGAGACGAAGGTGGAACCTTTAGGAAACAAATGGCAGATGCAGCCAACAGTATGGCAGCTTCCTTTTACTTCAGAAGCGACTTTCCAAACGCCCTAAAACATTGGTTAAATTCCTTAAAAATAAACGAAGAACTTGAAGATAAAACCGGCATTGCCCGCTCCCTCGGCAACATCGGGCTTGTCTATCACAGGCAGGGCGAATACCACCAAGCGTTGAAATACTATTTCAAGTCACTGAAAGCAGAAAAAGAAATCGAACATCTAAGTGGCATTGCCGGCTCTCTCGGCAATATCGGGCTTGCCTATTCTGACCAGGGCGACTACCCAAAAGCACTGGAGTACTATTTCAAAGCACTGAAAATAAATGAAGAATTAGACGCTAAAAGGGACATTGCTATTGACCTCAGCAACATCGGAGGTCTCTATTATTACTTGAGCAATTACACTAAAGCGCTGGAATACTATTTTAAAGCGTTGAAGTTAGATGAAGAATCCGGAGATAAAAGCGGCATTGCTGCCGATCTCGGCAATATTGGTTCGTTATATATACAGCAAAAAAAATACCGCGAAGCTGAGCACTACTTTTTGCAGGCACTGGAGCTCTCCAAAGATATTGGAGCTCTTAATTTAGTGAAAAGCTGGCACCAGGCTCTCAGCGAACTCTATGAACAAACCGGACAAGCTGCCTACGTTGCAGGAGACAAAGCAATTGCAGCAGACAGATACAAAAAAGCTTACCAGCATCATATTGAGTATTCCATAGCCAAGGATAGCATATTCAATGAAGAAAAGAGCAAAGACATCGGGAAACTGGAAGCAAAACACGAAATGGAAATGGCGGAAACGAAAAGGAAACAGGAAGAAGAAGAACAAGTGAGGATTTTAGAAGAACAAACAGAAAGACGAAACCTGCTGCAATATTCAGGCATACTTATTTTTATTGTTGCGTTTATTATCATACTGCTTTTCAGTGGAAAGTTAAATATACCCGTACGACTTGCAGAAGGCGGGATATTCTTTACTTTCCTGCTCGTATTTGAGTTCCTGCTCGTACTTTTAGACCCCGCAGTAGAACAATACACAGGCAATGAACCGGCTTACAAGCTAATTATCAACGCAGGACTTGCCGCACTGATTTTCCCTTTACACAGCTTTGCGGAAACGAAAATAAAACAGCGATTATTTGCGACAAAGAAGGAAATAATAAAAAAAAGACAGAAACCCATTAACACATAAGCCATGCCTCCGCAGGCAGTAGCCTGCTTCAGCAGGCGAAGGCCTGCAATTTAGAGTTACACAATCAATAAGAATAAAAATAAAAAATATAAAAACCATAATAAATATAACCCCTTGCATCCCGAAGCTACGCGTAGGCATGGCTTTCCTATGCGTTATCCTGCTCTTTACCATGCTGATAAGTACGAGTAAAAGTTATAGTGAGCCCATCGTTCCTCAGGATAAACAAAGCCGAACCATTGACAGCTTAAAAACCGTAATAGAAACAGCAGACCACGCTTGCCCCGAGCCATGCCGAGGGGACACAATAAAAGTAAAAGCCATCAATGAACTTGCCGGAAAATTCATCACCACAAAGCCAGACACAGCCATTGAATTAGCAAAACAAGCATTGGAGCTAAGCAAGACATTGGAATACATCAAAGGACAGATTGCTTCCTATCAAAATATCGGCTACGTGAATTATGTGCAAAGCGACTACGAGCAAGCCAGAACCAACTGGCAAAAAATGCTTGAACTACGGGAACAGCTGGGAGACAAACAAGGCATGGCTGCTTCATATAACAACATCGGACTTATTTATTGGAATCAATCCGACTACCCCCTTGCATTGGACTACTACTTTAAATCCCTTAAAATAGAAGAGGAACTGTTGGAACGCAGGGGAAATCCCGATGAAATCGGGAGGCGTAAACAAGGCATTGCTATGTCCTATAACAACATCGGGGTTATTTATGAGAATCAATCCGACTACCCTCATGCCCTTGACTACTACTTTAAATCCCTTAAAATATATGAAGAACTCGGAGATAAATCAACAGCATTGGCTAACAGCTATAACAATATCGGGCTTATTTATTGGAATCAATCCGACCAGTCAACTGATGACTCAGTTCGCCTGGCAGGCTACCCCCTTGCCCTTGACTACTACTTTAAATCTCTGAAAATATATGAAGAACTGGGTAATAAACAAGGCATGGCTATGTCCTACACCAACATCGGTACTTTTTACACATCTATCTATAAGCAAGCGCAAACCCTGTCGTATGACGAGGTAGATCGTCCACCAGTTAGCGGAACTGGTGTGCAAGCGAAAAATAATTCTGCTCATCTTGACACCGCATTATACTACCAACAGAAGGCATTTGAGCTTCAAAGAGAACTTAGTGCAGACTATGACATGATCCATAGCATAAACGGCATAGGCAGCATCTACGCACAAAAAAAGGACTACCCCCAAGCGCTGAAGCATTACCAACAAGCCGCTATGCTTGCAGACAGTATTAATGCATTAAATGAAGGAAGCAGTGCACATAGGTCACTGGCAGGGATATACGAGAAAATAGATAACCACAAACTGGCATTGAAACACTACAAACATTACTCAACCTTAAAAGACAGCGTTTTCAACGAAGAAAAGAGCAAAGACATCGGGAAACTGGAGGCAAAACACGAAATGGCATTGGCGGAAACGAAAAGGAAACAGGAAGAAGAGGAGAGAATACGGAGAAAGGGGGAAACGGTGAAACGGAGAAATATATTGCAGTATTCGGGGATATTGATTTTTCTTGTGGTTCTGGGTGCCGGGCTCTTGGCGCTAGGTAAATTGAATATACCTATTCGCTTTGCAGAAGGGATTGTGTTTTTTTCATTCCTTCTGTTCTTTGAGTTCACATTGGTGCTATTAGACCCGTATATAGAGCAATACAGCTCAGGTGCACCTGCGATAAAGCTCGCTTTTAATGCAGTGCTCGCTGCTTTGATCTTTCCATTACACAGTATAGCCGAAAGTAAATTGAAGTCGAGGTTGTTCTCTGCAAAGTGCATTGCCGTTAAGAAGCGAAAACCAAAGCCATTATTGCTCCTGTCAGTTCTGCTGGCGTTCCTGTCCCCCCTGTTTTTAGGAGGTACTGCATGGGGGTCAAATGTGGATGCTTCCACCGACTTGTCTCCCGAAGCTAAAGCGAAGGTGGATTCCCAAGACAGGACAAAGACTGGTGGTGAGCAAAGCCGAACCATTGACTCGCTTGAGAACGTACTTAAAACTACCAAAGAGGACACAACCCGTGTCAAAATTCTTAACAACTTCGTATGGGAGATTAAATATACCGATCCGGACACCGCCTTTTACTACTCCAATCAAGCCCTTGACATAGCGAAAAAAGCGGGTTGGAAAAAAGGAATAGCAATATCTTATCACAATTTAGGAGATCTCTGCTGGCGAAAAGGAAACTACACGATGGCTCTTGACTATAACAACAGATCACTGGAAATAAAAAAGGAGCTGAACGACCGGGATGGAATTGTAGCTACACTCGGAAATATCGGGCTTGTTCATTCTCTGCTGGGTGACAATGATAAAGCACTGGAGTACTATTTCAAAGCCCTGGAAATTAATAAAGAAACCGGCAATACTGACAGGGAAATATTGAATCTCGGCAATATCGGGTCACTGTATAAAAAACAAGAACGATATATTGAAGCAGAACGTTTTTTGCTGCAAGCCCTGGAACTGGCTAAGGAGATTGAAGTTTTGAATTCCGTGCGAGAGGTTGAGAAAACGCTCAGTATGCTTTATGCCGAAACCGGGCAGTCCGCCTATGACGCAGGAGATAACACCGGTTCTACAGCCGGATACAAGAAAGCTTATGAGCATTATATTGAATATTCTATTGCCAATGACAATATGTTTAACGAAGAAAAGAGTAAGGAAATGGGTAAGCTGGAAGTACAGCACGAATTTGAAATGCAGAAAATGGAGGAAGAGAGAATCAGGAAAGAAGAATTAAGAATTGAGAAGGGAAAAAGGCAAAGAAGGGATAATTTGCAATATTCAGGCATTCTTATTTTTTTCGTATTCCTGGTAATCGCCATCTTATTCAGTGGCAAGTTGTCATTGCCCGTCAGGCTTGTGGAAGGGATAGTGTTCTTTACCTTTTTGCTGCTTTTTGAGTTCATACTCGTATTACTGGACCCTTATATTGAGCACTGGATCACCGGTATGTCAGGACAGGCAGGAGGAGGCCCGGCATACAAGCTGTTAATAAACGCTGTTCTGGCGGGAGTCATATTCCCGGCACATCAGTTTTTTGAAGATAATCTAAAAAAGAGAATAACCGGCACCAAAAGCTCCGGAACATTATCCGGTACCCGCATGATCCTTATGGTCGTAATGATCAGTATCTTTTCCAACCTTGAACTTTTAGCACAAGGTAACGGGGATACGGGATCTTCCGAAAATATTGCGGTTGAAAAGGCAAAAGCCGGAATACCGCTATCGAAAGCTGATTCCCTGGAATCACTCCTGAGGACTGCGCTTCCGGATACTGCACGTGTGGATATCATGATCATGCTTATTAAGGAGATTAAAGGCAAAGAGCCGGAAAGAGCCATGCAATTGGCTGATAGTTCGCGTGCTCTGGCAAGAGAATCAGGATATAAATACGGGACAGGTACAAGTCTTTGTCAAATTGCAATGTTGTATATTTATTCGGGCGAATATGATAAAGCCGAGAGCTATTGCCACGAAGCTATTATATTGTTTGACGAAATGACCAAAAAGACAGGCAAAAGCACGAGAAGAGCAGGGAAGACCGGAATAGCAAAAGCTGAAAACATCCTTGGGATGGTATTTGATTATAAGAGCGAGTACGATCAGGCGATCAAACATTATCTTACTTCCCTGGAAATGTATGAAGAGTTGGGAAACAAAAAAGGTATTGCTTCATCACTGAACAATATCGGTGTATTTTATATTTATCAAAAAGACGATGACAGTGCCCTGGAGTATTTTTTACGTTCGTTGGCAATATTAAAGGAACTTGGGAATAAGAGTGCCGTTGCATCACTTTCAAATAATATTGGGATCATCTATTTCCGAAATGGAGAATATGCACAAGCCATTCAATATTTCGTCCAATCACTTGAAGTATTGGAAGAGCTTGGCAGTAAACGGGAAATTGCCGATTGCCTGGGCAATATCGGTTCCGTTTACCAGAAATGGGAAAACTATAGTAGGGCTTTGGAATACCATCAACGTTCGCTGAAAATGGCTGAGGAGCTGGGAGACAGGAATGGTATGGCTGTAAGCATTTTGGAGATCGGAAGGATCTACGATAAACAGGATTATCACGATAAGGCGGTTGATCATTTTCAGAAAAGCCTGGCAATCTCCAAAACCATAGGTAGAAAACATGATATGATGGAAGCTTATAGCGCTCTTGCATCAAGCAGTGTCAATAAAAACAACTTTAAAGGAGCGTATGAATACTTTCAGCTCTATACCGGACTGAAAGACAGCCTGTTCAACGAGGAAAAATCCAAAGAGATAGGAAGACTGGAAGCAAAGCACGAAATGGAAATGAAGATGGCTGAAGAGAAAGCAAAAGCAGAAGTGGAGGCAAAAAGAAAAGCCGAAGAGGAAAACCGGAGAAACAATCTTCAATACTCAGGTATTCTGATTTTTTTCGTGTTCCTGCTCATTGCAATTTCATTTAGCAGCAGACTGGCATTACCCGTCAGACTGGCAGAAGGTGTCGTATTCTTTACATTCCTGCTGTTTTTTGAATTCTGCCTTGTGTATCTTGATCCATACATAGAGGATGTAACCGGGGGCGAACCCGCCCTAAAGCTTGCAATAAACGCTGCCATAGCAGCCCTGATATTCCCATTGCATAGTTTCTTTGAAGGATTGATGAAAAAACGTATTTTATCCGCCAAAGGCAGATCCGCCACAGCTGGAAAAGAATTAAAAAAAGAATAATATGAGATTACTTACATCACTGATCTTAACTTGTGTTTGCTTCGCTGCATTTAGTCAAAAAGCAACAATTTCCGGTTATATAGAAGATGCTTTATCAGGAGAAAAATTAATTGGCGCCTCTGTTTACGACAGTAAATTGCTTATAGGAACAACCACTAATGTTTATGGCTTTTTCAGCCTGACTTTAGATACAGGGGAAATAGAATTTACCGTATCTTATGTTGGCTATGCTACCCATAAACAAATAATAAAACTTCGTTCAGATATATTTCAAAACATATCATTAAGCGAAGACAATGTGCTCAAAGAAGTTGTAATATCAGCATCAAGCTCTGATAAAATTCATGACAAGACACAAATGAGCTCAGTTAACTTGCCTATGAAGCAAATTGAAAAACTTCCAGCCTTCATGGGTGAAAGAGACATTCTTAAGACAATACAGCTTTTGCCGGGAATACAATCCGGCAGTGAAGGCAGCAGCGGATTGTATGTTAGGGGGGGTGGCCCTGATCAAAATTTAATATTGCTAGATGGAGTCCCTGTTTATAACGCTTCTCATTTGTTTGGGTTTTTCTCTGTTTTTAATTCCAGCGCCATAAATAATGTTGAAATTATTAAGGGAGGATTCCCTGCCCGTTTCGGAGGAAGGGTTTCTTCGGTCCTTGATATCCGGATGAAAGAAGGGAATACCAAAAAATTTGCAGGAGAGGCATCTTTTGGGCTTATTTCATCAAAACTCACATTAGAGGGCCCCATCAAAAAAGATAAAACATCTTTTATCATTTCGGGAAGAAGAACCTACATAGATATATTGGCACAGCCATTTATCAGGATATTTGGAGGGGGAAAGGGAAAGAGCGATGGGGGCGATGGGTCAATGAAAGCAGGTTATTATTTTTATGATGTAAATGCAAAAGTAAACCACAAATTTTCAGATAAAAGCAGGTTGTTTTTAAGTACCTACCTGGGAAAAGACAGGGCATATATTACTTATGAAGATTCGCACACTGAGGATAACGTTGCCTATGAAGGCACATGGGATAGTGGTTTGCAATGGGGAAACAATACTACTGCATTAAGGTATAACCATATCATTAACAAAAAACTCTTTGCTAATGTTACCGGTACTTACAGCAGGTACAAATTTGATCTTGGATACGAATCAGCAACTGCTATAACACCACCGGACTCTGCCGCTTACGATGAGCTGGTTGGATTTGATTACATTTCAGGTATCTATGACTGGGGAGGGAAAATCGATTTTTATTATCTTCCAGGGCCTAATCATTATGTGCGATTTGGCTTTGGCGAAACTTACCATACTTTTACTCCGGGCGTCAACACATTTGTTATGGAATCAGGTGAAACAAACATAGATACTGCATACGGAGCCAATAACATTTATGCCCATGAAATATCGGCATATATTGAGGATGATATAAAGATCGGAGGGCGGTTAAAAATAAATCCCGGCTTGCATTATTCGATGTTTATGGTAAAGGATACTTTGTACAAAAATTTGCAGCCACGGTTTTCGCTGAATTTTTTACTCAGAGAGAATTTTTCCGTTAAAGCATCCTATGCAAGAATGGCGCAATACCTTCATCTTCTTACCAATGGTACTATCGGGTTACCGACAGATCTATGGGTTCCTGTTACAGATTCTGTCCCCCCTGTTATAGCTGACCAGGTTGCTCTTGGATTTGCTTATACCCTAAATAACGAATATGAATTTAGTATTGAAGGGTATTATAAGAGCATGACCAACCTTATTGAATATAAAGATGGCGCAAGTTTCTTTGGAAGCTCAGAGAATTGGGAAAATAAAATTGAGATAGGAAAGGGTGAATCTTACGGGGTTGAATTCTTCCTGCAGAAGAAAACGGGACAAACAAGCGGCTGGATCGGTTATACATTATCCTGGTCAAACAGGCAATTTGATAATTTAAATTTCGGAAGAGCTTTTTCATATAAATACGACAGGCGTCATGACGTTAGTGTTGCACTGGTCCATGAATTGAAGAAAAAACTGGGAAAAAAAGAATGGCAGGCAGATATTGGATTTACCTGGGTTTACGGAACGGGGAATGCCATTTCTTTACCGATCTCTACTTACAGAGCTTATAATGCCGGGGCTTACAATGCCGGAGAGAAAGGAGCTTATTCTGAAATTGATAATTATGTGGACAGAAACAGCTTCCGCGAACCTGCATATCACAGGATGGATCTCTCAGCCACATTCACAAGGACTACCGGCAGATGGGAAAGGTCATTGAATATAAGCGTTTACAATCTGTATAACAGGAAAAATCCATTTTACCTGTTTCTTGACCACAATGATGACAATGAAACAGTTCTGAAACAATTAAGTTTATTCCCGATTATTCCATCAATATCATATAATTTAAAATTTTAAACTGATGAAAAGGATTGTATATTTAATATTATTGGTTTTAATAATAATTTCCTGCGAAAAAGAAGTTGATATTCCAATTGAATACACCCAGCCAAAGTTAGTGGTGAACGGTTTGTTTAATACAGATAGCTTGTGGAATATTGAAGTAAGTGCAAGTAAATATATATTTGATGCTACTGCTATCCCTTTGATAAATGATGCACAGGTTACTGTTACTAATTCAGGCGGGAATAGTATTCTGCTTACAAACCAGGGAAATGGCATTTATACTTCTCTAACAGAAAAGCCCGAACCGGGCGAAGTATATACCCTTGACGTTTCCCATAGTGATTATGATAATGTCAGAGCTTCAAATCAGTTGCCCGGTGAAATAGTTATTCTGAATATTGACTGGCTCCAACAGGCTTATGTAGATGGAGAATTGTACAGAAGAATAAATATCACTTTCCAGGACAGCCCAAATAATGATTATTATTTAGTACGTATAAAAGGAGCTTTTTGGCATGTGATCTTTGATCCAATATCCGGACTTAAGGACTCCATTTTAGCAGTGTCTCCAATGTATTTTTTCTCTCAAAATGCTGCTGTTGAAAATTCGAATTCCAAGGAACATCGAATGTCCGTAAGCTTTACAGATGAGATATTTAATGGCAATCAATACACCATTGGCCTTTTATTAAGCGAATATTATTTTACCGGTGAGGATGGGAAAGAAGAAGAAGTGCAAACTATCTATCTTTCAATGAGTAAGATCTCAGAAGAATACTACTGGTATGAAACATCATACCAGGCATATATTTCTGCCCAGGACGGCAAGCTGTTTGCCCAGCCCGTACAGGTATATACCAATATTGAGAACGGTTTGGGAATTTTTGCAGGATATAGCGCACAAGCTGACTCTATAATAATCGAATAACTTTTGTTTTCCCTTTCCTGTTATCTTCGTTTTAAATCCCCTTCTGTTACTATACACGCAAAATTTCTATTCTCAATTTTCTAAAACTATTTTCCAATCTCAATTATCCCAAACCATTTTCCAATCTCCACTTTCCAACACCATTTTCCAATCTCCACTTTCCAACACCAATTTCCATTCTCAATTTTCCAATACCAATTTCCAATCTCAACTATCCAACACCAATTTCCAATTTCCAATCTCCAATCTCCATTCCACAGCGCTTCAAAATAAAATTTAACCCACTTCCTATCATATCTCCGGAACCTTTTTATAAAAAATACGTATATTTGCGAAAAATTTACCTGTTAAAACAAAAAACAATGAAAAAATTAACTGGTTGTATTATTTTACTTTCGATGTTTTTAGTAAACATCAATATATCACAAGCCCAAAGGGACCATAATAAAGCCTTGATAGATGCGGCAAATAATGATGATTTGGAAAGGGTGGAGAAATTAATAAAATTAGGTATTGCGGATATAAACGCACAAAACAAAAAGGGCTGGACTCCGCTGATATTTGCGTCTTATCAAGCATACCCCAGAATTGTAAAGGTTTTGATTGAAGCGGGCGCAGACGTGAATATAAAAACCAAAACCGGAATTACCCCCCTGATAATTGTGACATCTACATCCGGGGCAAACAAGGTTCGCCCTTTGGTAGCAAAGATGCTGATTGATGCGGGTGCGAACGTAACAGCGGTAGACTCGGAAGGGCATACAGCCATGTATTATGCAAATAAACATAAACGTAAAAATATTATTCAACTTATCGAAAGAGCTTCCAACAACGTTGCTGGGCAACCTGTGAAGAAAGAGAAAAAACAAGAAACCGCAAAAATACCGGAAGTGCCAAAAAAACAAGTAGAACAAAAACAAGTAGTGCAAAAGACACAAGTAGAACAATATAAACCAAAAGAGAAATACCAGGCGGATCTTTCATTCTTCTCCACCCAGGAACTAAAAGATATGTATAAGCAGGCAATTAATAACAAAGACTTTGAAAACATTGACATAATGCAAAAAGAGCTGGCTGCCCGTGCCGAGGCATCACCCACTCCTACAGTGGCTGCAAAGACAACAGAGCCAACAGTACAATACAGAGGTTCGGGAGACCCTCTTAAGGGATTAGATGTTGCCAAAACAGGACAACCAATGATCATAGGAAACTATTATGCTTTGATCATAGGAATTGACAACTATAAAGAAGCATTTACACCTTTGAAAAATGCAGTCCTGGATGCAAAAGCCGTGGAGGACATATTAAGGGAAAAATTCAAAATTGATCATTTCAGGACTTTATACAATGAGCTTGCTACACGCAAAAATATTATGAGGGAACTATCATGGCTGGTTGACAATGTAACTGAAAATGACAATGTGTTCATTTATTACTCAGGGCATGGTGAATATAATAAAAAGCTGAATAAAGGTTACTGGGTTCCGGTTGAAGCGCGAACAACGGAAACTTTTGAATTTATCTCAAACTCTGACATCCAGACCTATTTAAACGGCATTAAATCAAAACACACACTATTGGTGTCGGATGCTTGTTTTAGCGGTGATATCTTCAGGGGCAAGACAATCTCAGTTCCATTTGAACAATCAACGCGTTATTACAACAAGGTTCATAATTTAAAGTCCCGCCAGGCATTTACATCAGGAGGAGTGGAGCCCGTTATGGATGGAGGCAGCGATGGGCATTCGGTCTTTACCTATTATTTTTTAGAGATGCTCAAAAGAAATGAAGATAAGTACTACGATACAGGTCAGTTATACAATGATTTAAAAATACCGGTAACCAATAATTCGGAACAGTCCCCAATGTTACAGCCCGTCAAAAACACAGGTGATGAAGGAGGACAGTTTATTTTTATTAAGAAATAAATACCTGGCTTTCGCACTGTAACATCCTCTTTTATGTTGGAATGTTGAGACGAGACAGGGTCTCGTCTTTACGTACCTAAAGAGGAATCACCCACGAGTAAAAAAGTGTTAATAATTATTCTTGGTATTACCCTCCCAAAATCCTATTTTTGGGATATCCCACATATCCCTTATTTCATTCCCCATATTAAAAAATCTCAATTAATTTTTTAAGCTAACGGCAAAACAGGGGGTGAAAAAGAGCATGATTAGTTTTGTGAAAATTTTTAAGCAGTGATAGAGATAGGAAAATACAATAAATTGAGAATTTTAAGGCACACAAGTGTTGGCTTGTATTTAGGAGATGAATCAGGTGAAGACGTGCTGCTTCCTAATAAATATTGCCCCGAAAGTTTTAACCTGGAGGATGAGATTGAGGTTTTTGTGTACCTTGATTATGCCGAAAGGAAAATTGCTACGAACCTGACCCCTAAGATATTTTTAAATGAGTTTTCTTTATTGAAAGTAACAGCAGTAACAGATGTTGGAGCGTTTTTAGATTGGGGATTGGAAAAGGGCCTCATTGTTCCTTTTAACGAACAAAGACAAAAAATGGAAGAGGGAAGGTGGTATGTCGTTTATATGGATCTCGATAAAAAAACAGACAGGCTCTATGCCAGCAATAAGATAGAAAAACTTCTGCAAAATGAAGTTTTAACTATAGAGGAAGGAGAAGAGGTTGAATTGCTGGTGTTGCAAAAAACAGATATTGGCTTTTCGGTAATAGTAAACAACACGCACAAAGGGTTAATTTTTGAGAACGAAATATTCAAAGAACTCAATATCGGAGATAAATTGAATGGTTTTGTGAAGAAAATTCGTGAAGACAAAAAGATTGATATTTCGATTCACCCAATTGGGTACGATAATTTTAATGATAGTAACAGTGAGATAGTTTATCACACATTAATGGAAAACAAGGGATTTTTGGCAATTACAGATAAAAGCTCTCCCGATGAAATTTATTCGCAGTTTGGCATTAGTAAAAAGGCATTTAAAAAAGCAATAGGAGCTTTATACAAACAAAGAAAAGTAACAATACAGCCCAAAGGGATTAAATTGATTTAAGCGCTTTATATCTTTCTTATCATAGATGCGGCAGGACCAAAACAATTGTGCATTTTATTTACTTTTGTGCGTGGTGACAGTGACGAGCATTTAAGACCGCAACATCAGAAACCCGCAAACCGTTAGCATTCATTGGGAAATAGAAATAATAATTTATAACATTAAGATAATTGATTTACGAATATTTATTTATGAAGAAACTTGAGTTTTCCGCAACCATCCTATGCTGCTTAATAATTATTTACGGTATGGCAAGATGTAATAATGATAAAGAACCATCCGCCTTGCAGGAAAAGCAGGTACAGCTAAATTTAAACCCAACTGATACCAGTGACAAGGTACGCAATATCATCGAAACGGCTAAATCAGCGCCCGTTGCCAAAGTTTCGGAGGTTAATGAACAGATTCCCCAAAAAATTATTGATGATTGTATTGATATTTTACAAAAATCAAATATGGTTTATGCGACTTTCGTTGGCAGGGGAGGTCTGCTGACAAAAGAAACATGGGCTTTCAATATTATTTTAAGCTCTAAAAACAGGATTGGGATTTTCAGGACACTTCTTGAAACCGGAAGCAATGCTGGTAAATCGTACGCTGTATGCGGGTTATACCTGACATCTGCAAACGAATTTGTGGCTGCTAAAACAAAGTATATTGAGAAGGTATTTGAGATACACACAATGATTGGCTGTGTTGGATATCCTGCATCTAACCAGGAATTTCTGACTGTTGTTGAATCAGGGTATATAACAAGGGTAATGGTTTTGAAAAAGGTAAACTTAAAATATAAATATTGAAAATTAATCTCAAGAATAAGACACTCCGGACAATTGCAGTTTACCTGGCAATTATCTTCTTCTTTTCTTTTTTATCCACCGAAGCTTTTTTATCCTCCGTAGCTTTAGCGAAGGTGGACAGCTTGAAAAAAGTAATTGAAACAGCAGACCACGCTTGCCCCGAGCCATGCCGAGGGGACTCGACAAAAGTAAAAGCCCTAAACACGCTTGCATGGGAATTACGCATTAGTGATTTAGATACAGCCAAATTACTTACCGAACAAGCCCTCGCCATTGCAGACAAAGCAGAATACCTAAAAGGTAAAGCATCGGCATACAATACATTAAGGTCAATCAACTGGCGACAAAGTAATTATGACAAAGCAATTGAATACGCCAATAAAACACTAAAGATATATGAATCCCTCGGAGACAAACAAGGCATGGCTTCCTCCTATAACAACATCGGGATTATTTATGATGAACAATCCGACTACCCCCTTGCCCTTGAATACTACTTTAAATCCCTTAAAATACAAGAGGAACTAGGCAATAAACAAGGCATGGCTATATCCTATAACAACATCGGGAATATTTATGCTAATCAA
>JBDRNO010000017.1:0-17325 GCA_043811005.1 Bacteroidota bacterium
ATTTATTATTTGAACAATACAAGCGAATATTCAATATCCTATGGAAATATGAATTTAAAGCTGTTTCTCAAAACATATTCGTTAATATCACCATTTCGTAATATATTATAAATCAACATCTTATAAAGATGTGGGTACACGGTAGCTCCCGGCAGGCGATGCTTCACCCCGCCATGGCTTCCACACATGCCTGCGGATGGCGGGGTTCAGAATGACAAGTGTTATTTAGGAGCGCATGATTATTAAATGTAGTTCCCGGAAACCATTCAACTATTCAGTCATGCAACCATACAATCATGCAACCATGCAACCAGCATCCAGCATCCAGCATCCAGCACCCAGTATCCAGCTACCAGCTACCAGCTACCAGTATCCAGCAACCAATAACTACGGTTTCACTTGATCAGCAAAACAGTCCCCTCATATTCATGCTCTTCACCAAAAACATCGGTAATATATATCAGGTAAACATAAATGTCCTGATGAGCGATCTGTGTTCCTCCGCCAATTGTACCATCCCATGGAATGCTTGTATCTGTCGTTTTAAAGACTTGCTGTCCCCACCTGTTAAAGACGAACATCTCAAACTCTTTTATTCCTATTCCCTTTATCATAAAAACATCATTCTTTCCATCGCCATTAGGTGTAAAAGCATTTTGGAACCACACCCTGAATTCAGGATCTATTATTACCGTCTTCCAAATAGAATCGGGGCAACCATATTCATTGATTATTGTTAATTGCACCGTATAAGTGCCAATATCATTATAAGTATGTTTGGGATTTTGAATGGTGGAAGAATAGTCGTCACCAAAATCCCAGTCCCATTCCGAAAGAGTATCGCCAATAACAGTATCGCACGTTGACAGGTCAGTAAAGCCAATAGTGGAGAACAATAAGGTTGTAACTGATGGTTCTGTTATAAAATCCGCATTGGGGGATGAAATAATAACAGTGCAATCTGAAATCCTCACACACCCGTTTGGAGATGTAACTGTGACCGATACATTGTAGATTCCAATGCTGTCGAATTGATGATCGGGAGAAATAGCCGTATATTTTGTTCCATCACCTAAATCCCATAAATATGAAGAACCGGGTATGTCGGCAATAGTATCTGAAAAAATGATGGTGTCCCCAATACATGCAGCGGCAAGCGAAGTGTATATGCCAATAGTAGGATAAGAACTAATATAAACAGTAAATGAATCTATCGCAGGTGGAACACAACCATCATTTACAGTCAGTATGTAAGTGGTTGATGAGTCCGGGCTTACTATAATTGAACTTGTTGCTGCTCCATTGTACCATGAATAAGTATAATTACTGCTATCTCCCCCGGTAACAATGGCATCAATTGTTGCAGAGTCCCCAAAACAAATAGAATCAGGAGCGGAGAAGGTTATATGTATGGAATCAATGGTAATTATAACACTCACACTTGTATCACAATCCACTGAATCAGATAACGTTACTGTATATCCTCCAACTGCCAGCCCGGTTGCAGTAGCTGTGGTTTGGCTGGAAGGATCATCCCATAAATAACTATAAGGAGCTGTACCTCCACTTGCGGAAAGCGTAGCAGAACCGTCATTTTCTGCGACACAACTTACTTCAGTAACGGCAATAATGCTTGCAATAAGCGGAGGCGGTTCGATGATGGTTGCCACGGCAGTATCCAGACAGCCATTACTATCCGTAACTGTTACCGTATATACACCGGCAAAAAGCCCTGTAACGGTTGAAGTTGTTTGAGTAGTATCATAATCCCATGAAAAATTATAAGGTGCTGTACCTCCACTTGCGGTGAGCGAAGTCGAACCGTCACTATCTCCGTTGCAGCTTATATTTGTAATGTCTAATATGTTTGCGGTAAGAATGTTCAGAGTATCTACTAATATGTTGATCGTGTCTGAAGTTGAAACAATACATCCGATTGAATTAACTATTTCCAGGGTAATAGCGTAAGTTCCGTCATCATCATAAATATGATATGGATTGATTAAATTGCTGGTATCTCCGTCACCAAAATCCCAAAACCAGCCGGTTATTGTTGTGCTATCATGTTGGGTATATGAAAAATCATAAAAAAAAACCGTATCCAAACCGCAAAGCGTTGTATAAAGTATTGTGTCGCTAACTGTAAATGAAGCAACCGGTTCGTCAATAAGAATTGTTCCCGGGGAAGGAGGGGTTGCTTCCAGCTCACATCCAAGTGCATCTGTAATTATCAGGATAGGGCTTGCATAGCCAGGATCCAGGTATGTATGAATTGCGGAATCTCCGCTTGTGGAATCAATATTGCCATCCCCGAAATCCCATTCAAACTTTACTGCATTTACAACTGATGCATTAAAGGTTACATCTAATGGCGTACATCCGGAGGTTGGCGAAAAAGAAAATGTACCATAAGGCCCTCCAACCATGATCAGATCAGGAACAAACAAAGTATCCTTGCATCCTGTTGAATTCATCACAACCAAAGCAACGTCAAACGTGTCGGGATATGTATATGTGTGGGACGGGTTTTGGACAATTGAAGTAGTTCCGTCCCCGAAATCCCAAAACCAGCTGATTGCATCGGAAGAAGAGGAGTCGGTAAAAGTAACTACAAGAGGAGGGCAATCTGTAATAAACGTATCAACACTAAAGCTTGCAGTTGAGAACGAAACAACAGATATGGGCTGAACAAGTGTACTGTCACATCCATTGGTATCGGTAACTGTTAGTGTAATTGAATAAATTCCGCTATCGGAATAAGCATGGGTTGGATTTGAAACATTATCCGTACAACTATCGCCAAAATCCCAATAGTAAGAAAGCCCTGTGCCGGTTGAAGAATCTGCAACGGCTATATCCTCATCGATGCATACTTCTGTTTTATAGTAAAAATCAGGATAAGGGAAAGTAGGATTTATATAATTGTATCTGATACGTGAGCCGATACAACCATTTGTATCAATCACATTTAACTGAACATTATAAGAACCCCTGGCTGTATATGTATGTGAAGGATTCTGGGAAGAATCAACCGGGCTTCCATCCCCAAAGCTCCAAAACCATGTATCAACAGGGGAAGTTCCGCTGGAAAGATCAACAAAATTCACAGTAAGCGGAACACACCCTGTTAAAATATTAGCCACAAAATTTGAATATACTCCATTAACAGCAACATATTCTTCTTTAATTAAAGTGTCCTTACATCCGTATAAATCGGTTATAACCAGCATTATATCGTATTTCCCGGTATCGGAATAAGTATGTGCAGGCGGATAATGCCCATTAAAGCTTGTACTGTCCCCAAAGTCCCAATACCAACCAACGATCATCGGTGTAAAATTAAATGTGGAATTATCTGTAAAGTTCACGGTAAGGGAAAAGCACTCTGAAGTATCATCGGCTGTAAATCCCGGATTCAGTTCGGGGATTAGCACGTAGCTGCTGGTTGAATCCTCGCATCCATTTGTATTGGTAACTATTAGCTTTACAGTATAAACACCCGGATTCATATAAATATGAACCGGGTTTATATCCGTAGATGTATTACCATCACCAAAGTCCCAGTACCAGGTATCCGCGCCCAATGAAGCATCGGTAAATGTTACTTCATGCGGTACGGAACAACCAATAGCCGGGATAACTGTAAAGATTGGTTTTGGGACCATAATATATATTGATTGAATTGTTGTATCAATGCAACCATTCATCCCTGCAATTAATGTAACACTTATCCACCCGGTATCCTGAAACTCATGGGTTGGATTTTGTAAAGATGAGCCATAACCATCTCCAAATTGCCATACCCAATAATTAATTGTATCTGTTGACAGGTCTGTGAACTGTACCGGTTCGCCATGGCAGGCAATTGTATCAGACATTGAAAAATCAACCGACACCGGAGGAATACCCGCTGCTATGAAATTTACAATAGTATCTGTACACCCCCTGTCAGTTGTTATAATCAATATTACCGGGTAAGTTCCGACAGAATCGTAAGTGTGGGTGGAATTTTGAACAGTTGACGTATTATTGGCGCCTGATTGCGGGTCGCCAAAATTCCAGTACCAGTTGGTAATGTTACCAACAACATTTGTGCTTTGATCAGTAAAATCCACGGTTAAAGGAATACACCCACTAACAGGCATGCCTGTAAAACTTGCATTTGGCCGGGCAATCAGGATAGAATAAACGTATAATGTATCAGTACAACCAAAAGCATCAATTATCACTAAGCTGACATCATAAACACCTTGGGCAGTGTATGTGTGAGATGGATTTTGATTTGTATCAACAGCGCTGTAATCCCCAAAATCCCAAAAATATTGTAGCGGAGCTACACCGGTAGAATTATTGGTAACGTTCACTGTAAACGGAAGCTCACAATTATCCATAGAGTCCGCAGTAAAACCGGCAACAGGTTGTTCAAAATATATATAATGTACCACGGTGTCCGCACAACCCTCTGCATTGCTTGCTATTAAAGTAATAGGAAACGTCCCTGTACTATCATAAGTGTGTGTTGGATTCTGGCTAATTGATGTATTCCCGTCACCGAAATCCCACAGCCATGAGTCAGGGGTGGGAAAGGTGGAATCTGCGAAAGATAATGTCAGATCCGGGCAGCTTGCCGTTGTATCCCATGAAAAATCTGCTGTGAAATCACCAATATTAACAAAACTGCTTAAGACAAGCGTATCAGAACAACTATTCATGTCTGTTGCAATTAGGGTAACATCATAACTCCCAAATGATGTATAGGTATGGCTTGGATCCTGAACATTACCGGTTAATGAGTCGCCAAAATCCCAGTACCATGATGTGATTGCTGCCGAGCCCTGGATTGACAGGTCACTGAAATCAACGGTAAGCGAAACCGTACATCCTCCATTTGGCGTTCCTGTAAAATCAGCTTGTGGTATTTCGCTGACCGAAATATAATTTGCCATTACAATAGTGCTTTCACAACCATTTGCATCCGTAACGGTTAAGCTGACATTGGAATTTCCCGCTGAAATATAGGTATATATGGGATCCTCAACGGCAGAATTACCGCCATCCCCGAAATTCCAAAACCAGCTTGTAATAGCAGCAGAGCCGGTATCAGACATGTCTGTAAATTGCACGGTAAACGGCTTGCATCCGGAAGTTACATCTGATGTGAAACCGGCTGAAGGATTTTCATAAACAGTAAGGTAATTTGTCATAACTATGGTATCGCTTCCGGATAAATTCCCTGCTATAAGAGTTACTGTATAAGTGCCCGGGGTTGTATAAACAGCGCCTGGGTTTTGCAAGGCGGATGTATTGCTATTGCCAAAGTTCCAACTCCAGGTGGTGGGATTATTAGAAGATTGATCAAAGAAATTTACCGTTATCGGGCTGCAACCGGAAGTTATGTTTGAAGTAAAATCCGCAACCGGTGCCTGGGCTTTTAAAAAATTGAAAATTGAAAATTGAAAATTGAAAATTATAAAAAGAGTTAAAACAAAGGATTTATTAATATTTCGCCTCTGGAGCGAACATCCGAACAGTGGTATGAATTTTTTATATAGAATATTAAACTCCATTTATTAATAACCTTATTACAATAAATAAATATATTATCTTTTTTATACGTATAATTTGGAAAATAGTTATGGAAATATGAAAATTTGTGAATCGGGGAGTGGGGGAAACGGGGTATCTTCCGGTTAACATTCCCGTCCGATGGTATGTTGAGCGCTGGGTTCAAACGACCCCTAAATCCCCGCCAACTGGCGGGGACTTTAACTTTGAATTCTAAAAGAGCAAATTTAAACTTTTGTAATCGGTAAATAACAATACACATATTTTCGCAAATAAGAATGCACACATTTTAGCAAAAAAGAATACACACTTTTCAGCAACTATGTATGTACATTTTACATTTGCGGGGAGGGTTACATATCCTGTGCTCAACAAATCATCCGGGTCATCCACTTGTACTGAGTTTCACAGAAGTGCTTGTACTGAGTTTCACCGAAGTGCTTGTACTGAGTTTTACCGAAGTGCTTGTACTGAGTTTTACCGAAGTGCTTGTACTGAGTTTTACCGAAGTGCTTGTACTGTGTTTTACCGAAGTGCTGGAAAATGGTTTTTTGAATGAAGAATATCGAACAGATAAATGTTTTCAATGCAGCTTTAGCGTATCAGCGTAACATGCCCAACGTACTGATGCCTTCTTCCGAAAAAGTCAAATGTATAGATCACCCACACGTAAACATCTGTCTGGGCAATATCCTTGCCGCCATTAGCCCTGCCGTCCCACGGCTGATTTATGTCATGGGTCTCAAAAATAAGATCGCCCCACCTGTTATAGATATACATGTCAAAGTTCTTCTCAAGCCCGGTGCCTACAGGGATAAACCAGTCATTATCAGTGTCACCGTTGGGGGTAAAGGTATTGGGAACAAAAATGGTATAATCGCTGACTATGACCAGGTCATGAATGGCTGTATCCAGGCAACCCACACTGCTGGTAATAACAAGCATTACAGTATAGGTCCCGGTATCAGGATATGTATGAGCCGGGTGAATATCAATACTTGAATCACCATCGCCAAAGTACCACTCATGTGATAAACTATCCACATAGGGTAACGACATATTGGTAAATATAATTGAGGGGTTCAATATTGTAGTCAATTGCGGGTTCATGGTAAACTCCGCATCAATTGGCTGGGATGTTACCACTACCGAATGTGTAATGATGCTTTCACATCCGTTGGCATCTGTTACCGTAATAGTATAGGTTCCCGGGCATAAGCCGGTTGCAAATGAATCAACAATAGTGCTATCATGCGACCATGAGTAGGTATAAGGAGGTACCCCTCCGGCACGTATCACTGTTGCCTCGCCATCGCAAAACTCTTTACAAAGGGGATTATTTGCAGATGTAATACCGGTAGTTAAAGGATCCGGTTCTGAGAGTGTTATGCTTGAGGTTGTGGTATCACATCCATTTGCAGATATTACAGTCACAGTATATGATATTCCAGCGCATAAGCCGGTTGCCGTAGAATCTATTTGTCCGCCAACCGGAGGATCCCACAAAAATGTGTAAACAGGAAAACCTCCCGTCACTGTTACCGTTGCCGTACCATCGCAATTTCCATTGCATATTATATTAGTATAGTTTATAATATCAGATTCCATTGGGGTTGGTTCAAGAATATTTACATAATTCATTATTTGGCATCCATTGGCATCGGTTACCATTATATTATGTATCATGGGGCATAAGCCGGTTGCGGTAGCAGTAGTCTGTCCCGAGGGAGTCCATTGATAAGTGTAAGGGGGTGTGCCTCCCGTTGTATTTACCGTTGCATCGGCTTCACAAACGTTTTCACAACTGTTATAGGTAACGGAAATATTTGCCATTAATGATAGTGGTTCAATAATTGTTACGGTTGCAAATGCGTCACAACCAATGGAATCGGTTACATGTATAATATAAGTCCCACCGGAAAGATTTACAGCAATGGTATCGGTTTGTGCTGCCGGGTCATCCCACAGATATGTGAATGGGGGCGTTCCCCCTGAAATGCTTGCGGTTGCGCTTCCATTATTATCTCCAAAGCATGGAACATCCGAGCTTTGGGTAATAGAAGCCGAGAAATTCCCAGGGCTGTTAACAATAGCGGTTGCGGAATTAGTACAACCATTTGCATCTGTAACTGAAACCGAATAAACCCCGGCTGCCAATCCCGTTGCCATAAAATCTGTTTGTGCAGACGGGTCATTCCACAAATAGGTATAACCACCCGTTCCCCCGGTTACTGAAACCTCTGCCTTTCCATTGGCACCATCACAAGTGGCATCAATTTTACTTGTAATGAGAATCAATGAATCGGGTGATTGGATAATTACAGTATCAGTTGCCATACACCCGATGCTATCCGTTACAGTTACAACATACACTCCTCCATATAACCCAGTAGCTATAGAGTCGGTTTGCGCTGACATATCGTCCCAAAGGTAAGTGTATGGAGCCAAGCCGCTATTTGCTTCTGCAATTGCCCCGCCATCATTGGAGTAATAGCAGGTTGTGGTTGTGCTGTTAATTACATTCACTTCAAGATTGCTAACAGTTACCAAAATTGAAGCAGGCGGGCTCAGGCAGCCATTATCATTTACAAGAACATAATACACGGTTGTTACATCCGGAGAAACAGATAATACAGGAATTGTTGTAGTGTCTGCCATGCCGTAATTATCCGACCAGTAGTAGATCAGCCCGGAATTGACGCTTGTACTAAAGGCATATAGATCAACAACCGGAGTTCCTGCACAGATATCCAGGGTATCATCACTTGACAAATAGACATAATGACTGGCGCTTACAAGAACAGGATGAGAAACAGGCGGGCTTTGACATCCGCTGCTATTAAAAGCTATTAATGAAAAAGCAGTATCCGTTACAGGGCATACCCAAATTGAGTCTGTAACAAACACGTTACTCCATAAATATGTACTGCCGCCATTTGCATACAGGGTAAGGCATTCGCCTTCACATATAAAATCATCTCCCGTAATAACTGCTACCGGGTTAGAATCCACCACAACCTGTAATGAATCGGTATCCGAATTACCGCAGCAATCGGAGGTTGTCATTAAAGTTATAATATATGTGCCGGGATCATTAAAGGTAACTCCAACAGAATTATAAGAAGGACCGTCATAAGTTTGAATAAGTGAACTGGAAGGGTCGTAGATCTCCCAGTAATAATTGGAAACATCATTGATCGAGCTTTGAAATGAGAGAGAGTCGCCCGGGCACAGTATTGCCGTGCTTGATGGAATAATGACAGGATTGGAAGATGCGGCAGATGTCAAAATCCCTGCAAAATCCGTATAGATATATGTTGTGCCGTCAATGGTCAATGATATGGTATGGTAATCTATTACAGAAAATTGAACGGCTGATGGATTGGCTCCTGAAACGAATTGAGGGATTGCATCCGGTCCCAGATCCCAGTCATAAGTAGTTCCGGCACTTGATGTGCTGAAAATAACATCTTTATTGGTGCAGCCGCTGTTGTTGACAGTAATAATTGCTTCCAGTGGGTCAAAAACGCTTGTTTGATTAGCAGCAACACCACCCGGGTCTTCATAAATCGAAAGGTTTTCTCCTGGCTGTCCATTCCCTCCATTGCCTGCGGTTCCGCCAGTTCCTCCATTACCGCCTATTCCCCCGCAGCCAATTTCCCCACCCAGGTTTGAACCGCCGGTACCTCCTGTTCCTCCTGCTCCTCCTGCTCCGCCAATGCCGCCAATGCCGCCTGTTCCGGCAGTGCCGGAGGTTAACTGGCAATCGGTAATATTCCCGTTGCTGCCATTATTATATGTATAAACCGGATAAGAAGACCCACCGCCAAAACCACCTGTTCCACCTGCTCCGCCTTCTCCACCGCTACCGCCTCCGCCACCTCCGGAACCGGCACCATTAATACAGGCAATCCAATCCCCTTCACCGGCACCACCGCCACCGCCTTTACCCCCTTGTCCCCCGGTTCCATAATTACCTGTCCCTCCTTGTCCACCAATGATCCAGTAACCGCCTGAATGGGTTCCTGCGCTGCCTAAAGCCCCGCCTGTACCATTTGTTCCACTTGAACCATTTCCGCCATTATTGCCGGATTCAGAACTTGCACACGTAACACCACTATTACAACCACTTTCTAATCCCGGCCCTCCACCGGCTGTATTAGCTCCATAAACACCAAAAACGCCTCCTCCGTTACCGCCGGTCCCTCCATCCCTGTCTTCCTGTCCGCCACTGGCGCCTCCACCACCGCCTCCACCCGACTTGGTATCAGCGGAAATGATCCCTGCGTCTCCATTATCTCCCGAAGAGCAACAGCCGCCCAAAGAGCCACCCGCTCCTCCTGCGCCGCCCCCGGCGCCACCACCGGTCCCACCGGTCCCGCCAACGCCTTCATTACTTGCATTATCATCATCTCCGGTAGTTCCGTTATTCCCGTTCTGGCCAACTGCCCCGGCAGTTCCCAGCACTCCATCTACCCCGGAACCCCCGGCACCGGAAATAATATTACACCTCACTATATCGTAATCCGAACAATTTATCATGTGAATACCATAAGTTGTTGTCCCGTTTCCACCCTGTGCATCTGCTACCTGGATACTAATATCCTGAAACCTGAAATTCGATACCGTATTTAATTCAATAGCCGTAAGACGCGAAGGAGAAGCTTGTGGGTTCAGGGCATCCCTGTAAATGGCCGTAGGGGCTGAATTACTCTTAATATCCCAGTTCCCGGGATCATAACCACCATCCAAAGTTGTACCATTAGTGATGGAGATGGAATTGGAAATATTATATGTTCCCTGCTGCATCTTGATCGTACTGTTATTGCATTCTGCAAGAGCAAGCCCTGTTAACAGGTCAGCGGGATCAGCTCGTGTTCCCGAGCCAAAAGTGCCAACACCTGGCATAACAAATATAATATTACAATAGGCAGCGGGTGGTGGTGGGTTCATGGTTACAATGCTGTAAGCGGTATCCACACACCCATTTGAGTTTGTTGCTTCTACCCAATAAGTCGTGGTTGAAACCGGTGATGCCACTATGGAATTAGCAGTACTTCCTGTATTCCATAAGTATGTCCCGCCACCTGATGCGATCAGGGTAACGGAAGCCCCGTTACACAGAACCGGATCCTGGGGATTGATATTTGCTACAGGTGAAGGATAGACATAAATTGTATAGAAGAGTGTTCTTGTACAGCTTCCATCGGTTGCAAGTAAAGTGTATTGAGTGGTTACATCCGGACAAACGGTTATCGAGGTACTTGTCTCGCTCGTGTTCCACAGGTATGCATCACACCCGGCTGTTGCGGTTAAGATCACACATTCACCGGCACAAACAGTATCTTTTGAAGCGGTAATATCAGGAGCAGGTGGCCCGGGATCAACATATATCGCATAAGAATAGGTTTGCTGACCTAAGATAGGACAATTATCATCTGCAATTGTCACTGTCAGCAAATAGGGCGAAGAAACGGTAGTGTCCTCATCTTCAGGGCTTAGGCAAAAAGTAGCTACCGGGCTTGTGCCCCCTTGTCCCGCAACGTTGAAAGTCCCGCCAGGGACTCCGGAAAACTGTCCTGTCATAGTTAAATTGTCGCCATCGGCATCATTGGCATTTATGATAAAACATATTGTTCCACAGGCAACTACGGTAATATCATAGTTTGCTCCTCCATTCACCCCGCTTAAGGTAGGGAGAGTATTGTTGCAGTCAATCACCGTTACCTGCATATCCCTGATAACGCTGCCAATCAAAACGCCATTGCGGTATTCCTCAACCAATATGGCAACTACGCCTTCCTGGATGGTATTAGGAGTAAAAGTCAGGTCTCCGGTTACCGGGTCAACCGCAACCGGGGGTGTAGCATCCAGGGGATCAGTAAATGAAAAACCGCCTGCATAATTAACAACAGTTGAAGCATCGCTCATAACAGGAGCAAGGGAATAAACCAGTGAATCCCCATCGGGCTCTGAGGCGCCATTATTGAAAATATAAGACTGCCCTATACAAACAAAAGGTACGGGAGGAACACTGAAAACGGGAGCTGAATTACACGGAGCATCAACGCTGTTCAGCATTGCATTTATATAAAAACTCTCGTTACCGGGATTCGATAAAGTCGTTATAGATGCATTCCTGCAGCAAAGGCTATATTCAAATTTCCAATCACTGCAATCAAACGGAAGGGAGGTGATGCCACGGTATATATATTGTTCTATTCCTTTATAGCTCCCGCCTTCACAGGTTGTGGTAACAGTAATACAAGTAGGGTCAATAATGGTAGGAGTACCGGGTATTTTATTAAGAGTAAATGATGAACCGGAACCACAGGAAGAGGTTGGAGTAATGCTCATTGAAGAAGGAGCGCTGATCCCGACACAATCGCGATAAAAGCTGATTGTAACCGAGTATGTCCGTGTTGCAGCATCAATACATTCATAGCTGATATCAGCGCCCACACAATGTGAGCCGGTTGCTTTATAAGAAAAAAGCTGGAAGATTATTATCGCAAAGGATATGAAAAAGATTCTGATGTATGAGGTCATATTTTAATGTGTCGGAATTTACTCACTATATTGTTTGCTTCTCGTTTCTCGCTTCTGGCTCCTTGCTTCTCGCCTCTCGCCTCTCGCTTCTCGCTAAATCGCGTTCAATTCTAATCGTCAAATATAAGGTGCTAAATTACTAAATTTCTAATTATAGACGCAAAATAAGTGATTTGGTTGCTTGTTCTCCTCGTAAAATATTGTTGCGGGGTGCGGGGTGCTGGTTTGTATGTATGCATGGTTGCATGATTGCATGATTGCATGATTGCATGGTTGCATGGTTGCATGATTGCATGGTTGCATGGGTGCATGGTTGCATGGGTGCTGGGTGCTGGGTGCTGGGTGACAGAAGTACAACGCAAAACCGTCAGGTGTTTCCACCTGACGGCACACAAAAATTCAATTCTCAATTTCCTAAATCCATTTTCAAATTTCAATTATCCAACACCATTTTCAAATTTCCATTCTCCATTCTCCGTTCCACAGCACCTCAAAATAAAATTTAACCTCAAATGCTAACAGCCGACTTGTCATTTGTTATAGTTATAGTTATTGTAAATCACAAAAACCCCGGCAACATCACCGTATCAGCGTAACATGCCCGATATACTCATGCTCTTCACCAAAGATATCTGTTATATTTATCATGTAAACATAAACATCCTGCTGGGCAATCAGTGTTCCTCCTCCAACCGTACCATCCCACGGGATGCTCAGGTCTGACGTCTCAAAGATCTGCTGCCCCCACCTGTTAAATATGAACATTTCAAATTCTTTTATACCTATTCCTTTTAAGGTAAAAATATCATTTATCCCATCACTATTTGGCGAAAAAGTGTTTGGTATCCACACCCTGAATTCCGCATTAACCCATACTGCCCTCACAACAGTAGCCGGGCATCCATATTCATTCATTATCGTCAGCACAACATTATAAACACCCATTTCATAAGTATTGGTTGGGTTTTGTATTGTCGAAGTTTGCCCGTTACCAAGGTCCCAATACCAGGTTGAGATAGTGTCGCCAACAAAAGGATCGCCTGAGGAAAGGTCGGTAAAATCAATTGAGGGGAACAATATCGTTGTAATAAACGGGGCAGGATTAAAATCGCCAAATGACGCAACAGCAGTAAAATCCGCTGTGGGAGAAGGGGAAATGACGATCGTATCACCATTAGAGGGAAAATCGGCACAGGTATAGATGGTCATGGTCACTGTTCCCACACATCCGTATTGATTAACCACAGTCAGTTCAACCGAATAAGTTCCCGTATCAGTGTATGTGTGCGTGGGATTCTGCTGGGTTGATGTTGACCCGTCTCCAAAATCCCATTCCCAGCTTGAGATGGTGTCACCAATTACAGGGTCTCCAAACGACTGGTCTGTAAAATCAATCGTAGGTAGCAATATTGTGGTGTCAGCAGCGGCAGCGGTAAAATCAGCCGTTGGGTCAGGTGAAATAATGATCATGCTGTTGTTAAGGGAATTGGTTTGACAGCCCTGCGGGGACATAACCGAAACCGACATATAAAATATTCCCATACTGTCATACTGGTGGACGGCATATGGGTTAGAAGTGGTATCGAGAGCGCCATCGCCAAAATCCCAGTAGTAATATGAGCCGGGTATTTCAGCGATCTCATCAAAAAAGCTAATTGTTGCACTTCCGCAGGCATTTGGTGACGGTGGAACTACTCCCACTTCCGGGTATGGATTCACTTCCACCAGCACGGAATCTGAGGCAGTTGGTGTGCCGCATCCATCATTCACGGTTATTGTGTAATATGTGGTTGTCTCGGGAAATACCATTATAGAGCTCGTGGAGTCACCTGTATTCCAGGAATAAACATAATTGCCGTCACCTCCCGTAACTATAACGGATATGGCAGTACTATCACCAATACAAATGGAATCGGGTACTGTAAAGGTTATCATAAATGGCTCAACCGACACAAAAACGCTGTCTGTTTTACTGCATCCCAAGCTGTCTGTAACCGTAACTACATAAGTTGTAGATGTCCCGGGATACAGGGTATCAGGGCCTGTACCCGATACCAGTGTGTCGCTCCACGAATAGGTATAACTACCCGTACCTCCGGATGCCGAAACGCTTATGATGGCATACATACCAACACAAATTGTTGTGTCATCGGCAGTGGTTATAATGAGACCGGGCTGCTGCGTGATAGTTACACTATCAATTGAGGCACATCCCATAGTATCGGTTACAATAACAGTATAATTACCCATAGGCAGCCCGCTTACAATAGAATCCGTGTCTGGTATATCCCACAAATAAGTATAGGGTAAAGTTCCACCGGAGACACTTGCTGTTGCACCTCCCGAACTATCCCCAAAACAATTTATATTTATAATATCAGTAATGGTTGCAATTAAAGAATCCGGTTCGGTAACAGTTATGCTTATTATAGTATCACAACCCAGGGAGTCGGTTACCGTAACATTATAAGTTCCTGCCGGAAGGGATGTTGCTAAAGTGTCTGTTTGTAGCGCAGGGTCATCCCATGAGTAAATGTAAGGTGGTGTACCCCCTGAAATGCTTATTATTGCTTCTCCCGTACTATCGCCCTTGCAGGCAACATCAGTAATTCCGCTAACAGTTGCAACCAAGAGATCCGGCTCTGTAATAGTGTCAATTGCTGTCGTATCACATCCCAACGAGTCAGTTATCATTACGGTATATACTCCTGCTAATAGCCATACAGCCGTATCGGAAGTTTGCACCGAATCATCATCCCATAAATAACTATAGGGTGGTGTCCCCCCACTTGCGGTGAGCGTAGCCGAACCGTCATTCCCTTCCTTACAGCTCACATTCACAGTACTCGTAATATCCGCAATAAGAAGTAATGGTTCTGTAATTATTACGCTGTCTGTTGTATCACACCCATTGTCATCCGTAACCGTTACATAATAAGTCCCTGCTAAAAGTCCTGTAGCTATATTGGTTGTCTGCGTATCAGGATCGTTCCAGAAGTAGGAATAAAGCCCTGCTCCCCCGCTTACAATGACCGTAGCGGAACCGTCACTGCCGTCAAAACAGCTCACATTGGTGCTGTCAGTAATGCTTGCAGTCAACAGAGACGGCTCATTAATAGTCACATAAGCAGTATCCGCACATCCGTTGGTATCGGTAACAATTACAGTATCTGTCCCTGCAGGAAGTCCGGTGGCTATGTACCCGGTTTGTGCAGGAATCGTGTTCCATAAATAGCTATAGGGCATTGTACCTCCGCTTGCGGTGGCCTTTGCCTCCCCATCATTTCCACCGTTACAACTCACATGCGTATAAGAGCCAATACTTACAGTCAGAACAGCGGGCTGGGTAATTATTATATTGGAAATAGCTGTGTCGCAACCATTTGCATCTACAATCGTAATCATGTAGCTGCCCGGGCATAAGCCGGTAACTGTATCTGTTGATTGATAGGGTGTGGTATTCCAGAGATATGTATATGGCGGGGTTCCGCCTGATACTATTACTATAATTTCCCCATCGCATTCCCCGTTGCAGCTAACATCATTAACCGCTGTAATATTGGCTATTAGCAAAGGCGGTTCGGTTATTGTTGCATCAACTGAAGTAGTACAGCCCGAGCTGTCGGTAACGGTTGCGGTATATATTCCTGCCGGAAGACCCGTTGCCGTTGCATTGGTTTGAGCGGAAGTATCATTCCATAAATAAGAATATGGGATGCGACCACCTGAAGCAGTAACCGTTGCCCATCCATCGCTGCTACCAAAACAACTCACATTTACACTATCCGTAATATCTGCCTCAAGAATAGCCGGTTCTAAAATTTCTATACTGACAATACTGTCGCAACCACCGGAATCTATTACAGTAACTGAATAAATTCCTGCGGGTAAGCTGTCAGCAGTTGCAGTTGTTTGAGACATCGGGTCATCCCATAAATAGGTATAAGGCGGTAACTCTTCCGAAACCGTTACTGTTGCCTCTCCGTCAGAAACGCCATTACAGGCAATATCTGTTTTACTGATACTCTGAACTACAGGTAAATATTCATCAACAAATACCGGTACGGTAAACTGGCAACCATTAAAATCTGTAGTTGTAACAGAATAAGTTCCTGCAGGTAAGCCGGTTGCCACTGAATCTGTCTGTCCGCCAGCTGGCGGATCATCCCATAAGTATGTATATGGCGGTGTCCCGCCTGATGGGGTTACTGTTGCCTCTCCTGTGCTGTCTCCATAACAACTGTTTATATTGTTGGTAATAGCTGCAATTAAGCTATCAGGTTCTGTAATTATTATACTGTCAATTGCGTTACACATATTAGCATCAATTATGTACAAAGAATAAAGTCCCGGGGCAAGCACTGTAATTGTGTCGGTTGGCTGGCCGCCCGGAGTCCAGGAGAAAGTATAAGGAGATGTACCTCCTGTAGCTATTGCAATTGCTTGCCCGTCATTTGCTCCTTTACAGCTTACATCTGTGCTTATGATATTAGCAACAAGAAGCGGTGGTTCTGTAATACATATATTTGCTGTGGCGTCACAACCATTATCATCGGTAATGGTAACTGTATAGCACCCTGCCGGAAGACCTGTTGCCTTGGGAGTAGTTTGGGTTGAATCATCATCCCATAAATAGATATAAGGCGCTGTACCTCCACTTGCGGTGGCCGTAGCCGAACCGTCACTGCCACTAAAACAGCTTACATTTACACTGTTTGTAATACTTGCTGCCAGGATAGCCGGCTGATAAATTGTTACACTAACTGTATCCGTACATCCGTTTGAATCGCTGACAATTACCGTATATATGCCCGTATCAAGCCCTGTGGCTATAGAATCGGTTTGCGCAGGTGAAGTATCCCATGAATAAGTGTAAGGAGTTGTACCCCCGGTTGCGGTGACCGTAGATGAACCGTCATCACCACCTCTGCAGCGAACATGTGTAGTTGAAGATATGCCGGCAGCAAGAGCCGGTGGTTGAACAATAGTCACCGAATCCATAACTATACATCCATTAGTGTCGGTTAACATTACCAAATAATTTCCCGGGCATAAGCCGGTAGCCGTGGCAGTTGACTGAATTGGTGTAGCATTCCACAGATAAGTATAAGGCACAGTGCCTCCACTTGCGGTGACCGTAGCCGAACCGTCACACGCCCCATTACAACTGACATTAACTATGGAAGAAACAGCGCCGGTGAGAATAAGCGG
>JBDRNO010000018.1:0-2827 GCA_043811005.1 Bacteroidota bacterium
GCATTAAAAATTAATAAAGACAATCACATTAAAATCGTCTTGATCCAGCATGAGTTTGGCTTTTTTAAAGTACAGGAACAAACATTTTTGCAATTTTTATATGAACTTTCAAAGCCGATTATTATTGTTTTTCATACGGTACTGCCTCATCCTGATGAACAGTTAAAATCAAAAATAAAGAATATTGCAGCTGCTTGTGGGTCAATCATCATAATGACCCATAATTCGGCTGATATTTTAACGAACGATTATGGTTTGCCACAGCAAAAAATATCAGTGATAGCCCACGGCACCCATTTAGTTCCCCATTTAAGCGAAAAATTTTTGAAGTTGAAATATGGACTAAAGGACCAGAAAGTTCTTACAACATTTGGCCTGCTTAGTTCCGGAAAGAGCATAGAAACCACCATTGAAGCATTACCTGCCATTGTTAAGCAATGCCCTAAAGTAGTATTTCTGATTATTGGCAAAACACATCCCGAAGTTGTAAAAATGGAAGGCGAAAAATACCGGGAAATGCTCGAGCAAAAAGTAAAACATTATGCTCTTCAGGATCATGTGAAATTTATTAATAACTATTTGGCATTGCCGGATTTGCTCGAATATTTGCAACTTACCGATATTTACCTGTTTACCACCAACAATCCTAACCAGGCTGTAAGCGGCACTTTTGCTTATGCCATGAGTTGCGCATGTCCCATCATTTCTACACCTATTCCTCATGCAAGGGAAGTATTGACTGAGGATACAGGAATTATTTTTGATTTTCGTAACTCACAGCAATTAGCCGATAGCGTTATCCGGCTACTCAACGATGATCCGTTACGAAAGAATATTAGTACAAATACCTTGCAGAAAATAGTTTCCACAGCCTGGGAAAATTCTGCCGTTGCACACATTATGTTGTTCAAAAAAATTGCATGCAATAAAATTACAGTACGATATAATCTCCCTGCCATAAACCTGAACCACCTGAAACAAATGACTACCAATATCGGGATCATTCAGTTTTCAAAAATCAATCAACCCGATATCACTTCCGGTTATACCCTGGATGATAATGCCAGGGCCCTGGTAGCTACGTGTATGTATTTTAAATTGACAGGCGATGAAAAGATTGTAGATGACATAAAACAATATCTCAGTTTTATTAAACTTTGCCTGCAAACAGAAGGCGACTTTTTAAACTATGTAGATAAGGATAACAAATTTACTGAACAAAACAAAGCCGTCAATTTAGATGATGCCAATGGAAGGGCCGTTTGGGCTTTAGGATATTTAGTATCATTAACAGACCTGTTACCTAAGGAAATCATTTCAGAGGCACAAAAAATCATTGAAAAACCCATGCTTCGTTTAGACACAATACATTCTACACGGGCTATGGCTTTTGCTATAAAAGGACTATATTTCCATCATAAGGTCATCAAATCTCCTGAAAATATTGTCATTTTAAAAACACTCGCCAATCGTTTGGTTCAGATGTATAAGCACGAATCGAACGAAAAATGGGAATGGTTTGAGGGTAATCTTACTTATGCGAACAGTGTTTTACCTGAGGCTATGTTATATGCCTGGTTGTTAACAGGAGAAACAATTTATAAAGACATCGCCATATCGTCGTTTAATTTTCTGTTGTCACAAACTTTTAATTAAAACGGAATAGAAGTAATTTCTAACAAAAACTGGCTGCTAAATGGACAGGAAGCAGGGCATTTTGGTGAACAACCCATTGATGTTGCCTATACCATCATGACATTAAGTAAATTTTACGATGTATTAATGGACGAAGACTACCGCCTGAAAATGGAAACGGCATTCAACTGGTTTTTAGGGAACAACCGCTTACATCAAATTATTTATAACCCATGCACCGGCGGTTGTTACGACGGGCTGGAGGAAACTCATGTGAACATCAATCAGGGTGCAGAGTCAACGGTAAGTTATCTGATGGCACGATTAACCTTGAAAAAATATGAAGCTCCCCGCAGCAAAGCTGTCGGGGTATCTCATGACTCCATTGGCGCTGAGTTTGCGTTGACCATGCCTTATCTCAACCGCAGCATAGCTGTCGGGGTATAACGATTAAGATGAAACCCTAATTTGACAGAAACACAAATTTTATAATGATAAAATAGACCCTCCATAGCTGTGTGTCAAATAGGTTATACACCATCTAAATCTATAAATACGTGTGATGTTATACATCATACCAATGATAATAAGTCAGCGGTGTGATTTTTGTAAATATTAATCTTTTGAATTTTCTGAATCTGTCAAACAAAGGATGAAAATGAATAGTGAAATTCCAAAGTCTGTAGCTGTAATCATTGCTCACCCAGATGATGAAACATTATGGGCAGGAGGAATTATCCTGAGCCATCCCTCATGGTTATGGTTTATTGTTTGTCTTTGCCGTGGAAGAGATAAAGAACGTGCCCCCAAGTTTTATAAAGCATTAAAAACATTAAAATCAGACGGAATCATGGGCGATCTTGACGATGGACCTGAGCAGAAGCCGTTGGATGAAAAGGAGCTGGAGCGAGCTATACTGGACTTATTACCTCTGAAGCATTTCGACCTGATTATTTCCCATAATCCCTCAGGAGAATATACCAGGCATATCAGGCATGAGGAAGTAAGTAAAGCAGTTATTAAACTCTGGCATGACGGTAAAATATCTACCAACGAACTTTGGACCTTTGCTTACGAGGATGGCAATAAGGAATATTATCCAAGACCAATAGAAACCGCTACTATTTATCGAACACTTACGAAAAGGATATGGCTGAGAAAATACAGTATAATTACAGAAACTTACGGATTT
>JBDRNO010000019.1:0-7865 GCA_043811005.1 Bacteroidota bacterium
TGATTACTTCCTAATAGCATTATCAAAAAAAACCAGAAGCCAGAAACCAGTGACCAGAAGCTGATTATTAAATTTTAAAAGTTAAATTCAAAATAAATTGTTATTCTCTGATGATAAAAAGAATATTCGATGTTTTCTTGTCTTCTTTGGGCTTACTCATTTTATCCCCTTTATTTCTACTCATTGCCATTATGATTACCATCAAGTCCAGGGGAGGAATTTTTTACAAACAAAAAAGAGTCGGTAAAAACAACAAAGACTTTTATTTATTCAAGTTCAGAACAATGATTAAGGATGCCGACAAGAGCAGCGACCTGACTGTAGGGAAACAGGACAGCAGGATCACAAAATCAGGTTATTTATTGAGAAAGTACAAATTAGATGAGTTGCCGCAGTTGTTCAACGTTTTGCTTGGCAATATGAGTCTTGTTGGTCCAAGGCCGGAAGTTAGAAAGTATGTTAATTTATATACCCCTGAACAAAGAGAAGTTCTTTCTGTTAAGCCCGGTATAACCGACTATGCCTCAATAGAATATGCAAAAGAAAGCGAACTGCTTGGAAATGCAATCAAGCCCGAAGAAACATACATCACCCAAATAATGCCTGCCAAGCTAAAGCTGAATTCGAAATACATCATAGAACAAAATTTATTTACTGATATGAAAATTATTTTTAATACATTTCGGAGAATTATTAACAATTAACCATTTTTTAAAATTGTTATAAATAATAAAATAAATCCTGCACAATCATGCGAAACTTATTATATTTAATACTTACAGCGGTTTATCTTTGCCTAACTGCCTGCCCTTACGATTCAAATGTTCCTCTTAATACTTATGAAGAATCCTTAAAGATCAACAAGAAACTCATCGGTAAATGGGCGGCAATTCATCCTGACAGTTCCTTTGATGAACTGTACATTACAAAAGCCGCGAAAACAGTGCTGCGCGTACAGCATAATGCTTATAATGAGAATGGCGTGAAGGTGGAAAATAACTATTACCGTGCATTCTCAATAGAAATAAATGGTGTTAAAATAATGAATATTGAAAAACATGATGGAAAATATAACTTTTATAAGTACAAGTGGGTAAGTGATGATGAGTTTGTATTGCAATCCATAGCCGATACTTATATAGAAGAAAACTATAAAGATGCCAAAAATGCCAAATCCAAAGAGCTAAGGGAATTCATTGAAAAGAACATTGACCAGCCAAAAATGTTTGAAGAGGAGATACGTTTTTATAAGGAGGGATCTGAGAAATATAATAAACGGGAAGCAAAGTAAGTTGGAAACAAAATTATAGCATAAACTCTGATGTAAAACAGATAAAATCCCAAATCCAAAGCTCAATCCTGAAGCAAGTTCAGGACAAAATAAATCCAAAATCCCAAATAAAAACATTAAATAAATCGACAAGTAGTAAAAAAACTTAAGTTTGAATTATATTTTGGGATTTAGTTATTGGGATTTATTTTGAACTTGGGATTTTGAACTTGGGGTTTATAAATAATTGAGGTTAGCTGTCTACTGCCCACTGCCAACTGCCAACTGATTTCACAATCCCCTCTGCCATTCTTCCCTTAATCCGGCAAGCCGGGGATTATTTCTCGCAAAACTGAGATTGTCTAAAAAGCTTTGTTTATCACGGGACAGGATGCCTTTTAATACTAAGTAATTGGATGCATGGTCGCTGCGAAAAATAGTGCTTTTCAACTCAGTTTTTTTAATGAATATTTCCAATTCTTTTAAAAGGTCCGGTATGCTCATTGGAATATAAGTGCCATTGAACCTTTCTTTATATCTATTAACTCCAAAAGGAAAGCTAAGTACAAGAGTGGAAGCAAAATCAGGTTGTATTTCATTAAGTATTTTTGCTGAATTGATAGCATGTTGTTCACTATATTTTAAGCCACCCATACCGCTTAATATCATAACAGAACTCTTGATCCCTGCTTTTTTCGCTTTGATCAAACCTTCAACGGTAGAAGTATAAGTCTCTCCTTTATTTATCATGCTTAGTACTTCATTGTCACCCGATTCAATGCCAACATATATCAATTTCAAGCCGGCTTCTCTTAATGTGATGAGGTCATCCAGCGATTTCGAAGCAAAATCCCCTGGAAGGGCATAAGCAGATATTCTATTAATTTTCGGAAAAGCATTATTAATGGCGGTCAATATTTTTAAAAGTTTTTTTACAGAAAGAACCATTGGATTACCGTCAGCTAAAAAAACCTTACGTATTTCCGGGTATTCTTTGGCTGTAGTATTTATTTCCTGTATGACCTCTTCTTCCTTTCTTACTTTGAAACGTTTGGATGTATACATCTCACAAAATGCACATTTATTCCATGAGCAACCTAAGGTTATTTGCAAGATCAAAGAGTTGGCTTCGCTGGGAGGTCGAAAAAGCGGTGTATCATATTGTATCGGGAAATAATTCATAGTATCGGAATTTACTCACTATATTGTTTGTTTTAAAAGTGTTCCTGTCTGCGAGCCGATGGCTGCTTCGGCAGGCAGGAGTGCTTTAAAAAAACAACTCTTTGGTTCTGGTTACTGGGTTCTGGGTTATTGCAATTTATTTTTTTGCCAACTGCTTATTTATCCATCGAAGCTTTAGCGTAGGTGGACTGTCAACTTGTCTATTAACATCAACAAAATTATCGATCCAACTGACGGATTAGTAAGTTTTGACTTTAAGAGCTAATGACAGCCCAGCGTATCCATAAGCAATCCCATCTCCTTTATTTTATCAGGATCTCCTAATCTGTGGTAAGAGAAATTTAAATCGCTAAGCAATCGTTGTATTATCTCAATATTCGTACATGGATGATAATATGATTTTTCAGGCTTAAGCTTGATCTGCTTCAAAAATGCATTAATATACTCCCTCCCAAAAACAGCTCCTTTATTAAATGGGTTAATATAAAACAAAACACTATCCCTTCTCCCCAGCCCCCTGCCTGCCCCGCAGGGCACTCCTTCGGAGTCCTCCGCCTGCTCCGTCAGGTACTCCTTCGAGGTTCCTCGTCCCTCCTCAATTTTAACCTGAAGTTCTGTTTTAGTCTCATTAGTTGGGATATAACCTAAATCGCCATCATCAACAGTGCAAGCCAATATGAAATGTTTAGGTAAATTAATGCCGTAAACAGGCATTCCAAGTCCTTGGGCTATTACAATATATAATATTGATAATGAGAGAGGACTCCCATTTTTAGTTTCAAGCACATCATTGATATATGAGTTTTGAGGAGCATGAATATTGCTTGTATTACCACTAAACCCGTGAATATCATACAAAATATGATTGATGATCCGCACCTTCTCAAAACCGGTGAGTTCTTCATTAAACTCTAACCAAATATCTTTCTTTATCAGGGCAAGCTGTTTTTTTAATTTTTTTTCATCCAGGTCGGGATACTGATATTTAGCGACCAACATAGCTCCTGATAAAAGATTTTGGGCTTCAAACTCAGCCCAGTTTTTTAGTTGAGCCGTAATGCTATCGAATTGTATCTTGCGGATGATGTTTTCAATGCGGTTCTGTAATATATGGTCAAAAGAAAACCCATGCGCATCCTCTAATATTGGAATAATATCCTCTCCCAATGTCAGAAGCTTATTTTTTACCTGCGTATAAATCCCGTCATCAGGGTCATCGAGCAGATTGACCAATGCATTTACTTCGCTTTGTTCCATTCAAAAGTTCAAAATAACGTATAAATGCATTAATCAATTTAGAAAAGTTTTATAATTATCAACTATGTTATGTTAATTTTTCTAAAACAAACTTGATCATTTCATCAATAGTTTTTTGATGATCTTTGCTATACTCTTTTCTTATTCTATTTGCAATAATTGCACAAATCGTGCACGTATCATGTCCAAGCAGCTTTCCCAAGCCATATAGAGCTGATGTTTCCATCTCGAAATTTACGATTCTTTCTCCCTTGCCTGCTGAATCCCTTCTCAATTTTGAGGAGGCACGTATATACTTAAATGAAGTGATCATTGCATTCATCTCGGGATATGAGAGAGCCAACCTCAAAACCCTGCCCTGCGGACCATAAAAACCAGGTGCAGATGCGGTTATGCCTTTCAGCAAGCCGTCTCCTAATTGTTCTATCAGCTTATCCGAACCCTTAACTATATATGGTCTAGCCAACCTTTCACTCCAATTTGTGTGTTTAATAAACGAATCCGTCATTTCGTTCTCAATAACATCACTTGTACCTCTTTCGTCCCTCGTCCCCTGTCCCCCGTCCCGATCTATACTTCCGTTGGAGTTTGTCATGGTGGTTCTGTAAAAATTCAGAAGCCCGTCAAACCCAAGTCCGTATTTTGATAATACGAACGAGTCAACAGGAATATCTCTCTGCACAGCACCGGAAGTACCTAAACGTACTATATTGAGAGACTTCAGTTTTTCCTTGACCATGCGGGTTTTAAGATCAATATTTACAATTGCGTCTAATTCGTTAAGTGCAATATCAATATTGTCGGTTCCTATTCCTGTTGACATAACACTTAACCGGGTATTATTTAAAATACCAGTATGTGTTCTGAATTCCCTGTTTTGAATTTTGTGTTCAATACGGTCAAAGTATTTGGAAACCATATCAACCCTGTGCTGATCACCAACAACAATAATAGTATCCGCAATATGTTCAGCTCTTAATTTGAGATGATAAATACTTCCGTCTTTATTTAGAACAAGTTCTGAATCAAGAATTTGTTTCATTATTATTTTTTTTATAATTTTGCTGCGATTTTAAAACAAAACTAAACAAATAATGCCATGAATCAACCAACAGGAAAATACAAAATCTTAGTTCCTATAGATTTTTCGGATATTACCGATAACTCTTTAAAGCAAGCCTTAAATTTTGCCAAGATAATAAATGGCGAAATTACATTAATAAATGTTATGGAAGATTATGGGTTTTTCAATAAGTATATTTCGAAAAAGGAACAAAAGGATATCAATGTAAGAATTGAAAAGCAGCTAAATGAAATAGCAGATGTTAAATCCAGTGAATTGGGTATCAAAATTAATACAATCGTTACAAAGGGCAAGATATATTCAAAGATAGTGGAGACTGCTGAAATGATAAAAGCCACCTTTATTCTGATGGGGACTTCCGGGTCTATGGGCATTATGAAATTTATCGGTTCAAATACATTGCGTGTTATAAGGGAGTCGAAAATTCCTGTAATCTCATTTTTAGGATCCAAGTCACCTGAAGGATGTAAAAATATTATCCTTCCTTTGGATTTAACAAAAGAAACCAAAGAAAAGGTCTCTAAAGCAATCTGGATTTCAAAATTATACACCGGTTCTGTAATCAGGGCAGTGTCAGTATTAGCAACAACAGATGAATTTATTGTTCACCGCATAAAAGGGCAAATGAAGCAGGTAAAGGCCTTTATTAAGAATAAAGGTATTGAATGTACATCCGAGATCATTACAAAAGATAAAAGTGGTAAGAGCTTAGCTAAATCTATTATTGAATATGCTAAAAAGGTAGACGGTGATATAATTGTGATAATGACACAGCAAGAGACTGACATTACAGAGCTGTTTATTGGCTCTGCTGCTCAGGAAATTATCAATAATTCGGAAATCCCTGTTATGAGCGTTGTACCTTCAGATTAAAACGGATTCCACCTTTTATTAGAAACAATTATCACAAACCAAGTCAGGTTTTTGATCTGCATAATTAATCCCTGCCAAAAACCCTTTTCAACAAATCCGTTACCCTCGCTAATGGATCTTTTCTTATTTTCAGTTCCTCTTGTGCAATAAGTGTAAATAATCCATCAAGAGCTTTTTGGGTTGCATATTCCTCAATATCAGGATTTAATTTTTCCACAAAGGGGATTTTGTTGTATTTTGTTATGAGCGGATTCCAATATTTAGTTACTTCTACCTTCTGTATCGCCCTGTTAACAACAGGTTTGAATTTGACTTTTAGGTCCGTAGATGTCTTATCTTTTAGATACTGGGTAGCAGCGTTATCAGCTCCTTTTAAAACACCAATTCCATCGCTTATGGTCATTCCCTTAATAGCATTGATAAATATTGACGCAGCTTCCTTTGATGCCTCTTCGGCAGCTCTGTTCAAGGTGAGAATAAATTTATCCACTTGACTTCCCATACCTAATTGCCTTAATTTTATCTCCATTTTAACTGCTTCCGGGGGAAAAGGTATCTTGATCTCAGGGTTTTTAAAAAACCCATCAGCTTTTGATGCTTTGGATGAAGAGTTGTTTGTTCCTATTGATAATGCCTCTTTCAGCCCATTGATGACCTCTTGGTTGGTTAAGGATTTATCCTTATTAACTACTTTGTTTGCTTCATCTTTAAGCTTTTTAAATGTGATCTGTGAACATACCATATAGCTGATCATACTTAAGGCAATTGTAAATAGGAAGAATTTTTTCATTGTAAAAGTCTTATTTAAGAAAATCCATTTCTTCTACTTTAATAAATTTAAAAGGCAGGTCAGTTATTTTAGCATATTCTTCCCCAATCCCTTTTATATCCTCATCATACTCTTCGTAAAACCACTTAATCTCAATTTCATTACCGCCTAAATGAATTTGTTTGATCTCATCGAGCATATCTAATATATATTTATGTGTATCGGTATTGAGGTATTCCAGCAAAATATTTACTTTAGTTTTTTCTTGTGGATTATGTGAATAATCTTTTAACCAAAATATAAAACGCCTGTAAAAATTACCGGCATTTTCCGGAATGGACCTGCCCTTAATTTCTATCAGACCTTTTTTAGGATCTAAATTTATACTGGGTGTTTTGCTCGTGGATTCTATGAATATTTGTTTCATTATAATTTTCACTCTTTATGATAGTACAAAATTATATTTTTATATGGATATATAAAAATTATGTAACTATTCCGCTTTAAAATAATGTTAATAACTAAATATCTATTGGCTTATTGTTGCGTGTATTCAATTTTAGAAAGTAGTATCTAGCCATTTGAAACTTGCATATGGCAAAGTTCTATATACTCCTTTTTCATTTATATCTCCCCCCCCCTCCTCAATTTTCCAACTTATGATAGTTAATAAAAATTACGTTTTTATCTTTGTAGTATCAATATTTTGATAACTTAATAGTTGCAACTTCATTAATTGAATGTTTGCAGAAATAATTACCATTGGAAAAAATAATTGGCAAATTATTGAATGATAACAAGTATACCCTTTCAACAGCCGAAAGTTGCACAGGTGGATACATAGCCCACCTCATAACCTCTGTGCCTGGTAGCTCCGCATATTACAAGGGATCGGTGATTTCATATTCAGACGAAATAAAAATTTCCTTCCTGGGAGTTTGTGAAAAAAACCTGACAAAATATGGAGCCGTTAGCAAGCAGGTTGTCAGGGAAATGGCTGAAGGTGTGCAAAAAAGGTTTAAAACAGATTTTGCTGTTGCCTGCACCGGAATTGCCGGCCCTGATGGAGGCACTGATGAAAAGCCGGTAGGAACGGTTTGGATAGCAGTTGCTGCTCATAGTAACATTATTGTGAAAAAATTCTTGTTCGGTGATAATAGAGATAAAAACATACATATAACAGCCATAACAGCTTTGAATATGTTAAGGAAAGAAATTATATCTGCGAATAGCGAATAAAGAACATAACTTTGTAACTTGATAAAAAAAAATAGAATTAAGTTAAGTATAAATAGTTAATGTTACTGGGTACTGGCCTTCGCCTGCCAAAGCAGGCTACGGCCTGCGATGGCTGGTAACTGGGTACTGGGTGTTTTGTATTGATTACAGGTCCGAGTTAAAAACCAACGACCCAGAACCCAGTGCCCAGA
>JBDRNO010000020.1:0-2113 GCA_043811005.1 Bacteroidota bacterium
GCCCATGTTAGTCCATTGTGCTCCATCCCATCTGGTAACTCTCAGTTCAGATGGATCAGAAGTATTTACATTTGTGTTACCATTCCAACATAGGATTACCCTTGAATCAGCATTGCCTGACTTATCCAATTGGAAATATTCCTTATTGCTTACATTATCCAGCCCGGGTTCAAGACTGGTTATATCAGGATAGGATGAATCAGTGAATTCGGCTATGAAGATGGTGTTATCATTACTTGTAGGTTCAATGCTCAAAGGCCTGTAATAACCGTTCTTTCCAATGTGAAATGTAAAAAGGGAGGTAGTATTGGTGACTTTGGCAGCAGGGCCGTTAATAAAGCTGGAAACTGAGCCACAGGACGTGCCGGCTGTTGATTCCAGGATTAACAGGTTTATAGTTGATGTGTTGATCTTTCCTTTAGTTAATGTTAAAAGGTTATCAATAGTAACAGGGACGTTCAGGTTGAGCTCTCCATCACTTTTGTTGACGGTCAGGTCATGGAATGTAAAATAGTCACTGCCATTAATATATTGAGTATTGTTCCCATTAAAAACAACCGTACTCCCTGTGATAATATAGTTATTGGATCCGGGTATAAAATCTCCCGCAATCCCAATTGTGCCGCTTGGTGACAGGACACGATCTCCGGTATTACTGCTGATCAGATGCCCGTAGTTCTGTGCAGATATTGTTTGTAAACCGTCTCCGTCATATTGGACAGCGCTTGCAGGATCTAAGTCAATTGTATTAAAGCCACCCGGGAAAGAACTTGTCCCTTTTAAAATAAACTTAGCGCCATTTGTAACTTCGAAAGTTTTAGGTCCTCTTCCTGATATATCATAACCGTTGTTATCAAAGATACCCGATTGCACTCTTAAATTTCCTGTTACTGTACTGTCAGTAATATCCGCATCAATTATTATTCCGCCAGGGCTTATATTATTAAAGTAAACATCATTGAATTTAATCCCGGAAGAAGCAGGAAAAACCTGTGGTAAATTACCATTGAAGCTTATGAAATTGTTTTGCCCGTTCTTAAAACTAACAGTTGTGTTCAAATTCAATGACCCGGTTAACTCAATTATACTTGTACCTGTTGTCATATCAATGACTGCTCTTTGATCGGAAACAGAATTGACAGTTAAACTGCCTGTGATTATCACAACTGAGTTGTTCTTAAAGAAAAGTCTTGCTTTTCGGATATTAGTGGTCCCTCCATTTATTGTTACATCCCCATAAACATTAAGAATAATATCATTATTAATAGTTATATCACTGTTACCCTTTGAACCTGGGGCATTGATAGTAATAGAAGCACAGGAGGCATCAGCATCCACAGTTACTTCATACCCATCTTGAATTATTACATCATCTGAGGATGAAGGAGGAATACCCGTATTCCAGATCGAGCCATCACTCCAGTTTCCTGTAGCAATAGCTGTAATAAAAACGCCACCTTTAACACCTCTTATATCCCCGATGTTAAAGATAAAGATCAGGGCTGCCACAACGGCAAAAAAGGCAAATGTAGCTGTAACTATGATTATTCGCATTCGCATACGTCTTTTGATCTTTTGCTTTACAGCAGTTTTGGATATTAATGTATTTTTCATTTTCATTTTTTTTGTTTTTTTATGATTGTAGTTTCGTTGCAAATCACAGATTTATCTTTTTTGTGTGCACCCGCATATTTGGTTGTTTATTTCAGATGTAAGGTTTTATGTAATTTTGTTCATTCCGGATTAATTAAAATGAAGGAGATTTTCGGTTAAGGCAATTAATATTAAGCAGAGTCTGTCTCTAATATCAACTTTGAGTACAATGGAATATTGGAATAATGGAAAATTGGAATATTGAGAAATCTCTAAAAGCCCCATCAGTCCATCATTCCAACATTCCAGCATTCCATTATTCCAAACAATGAATAGTCTTAAACAAATATTTAATAATTTTTACGACTATATAGACAAGCACTAAGTAGAGTCTGTCCATAAAATCAAGGTTTGCATAAAATGAAGCACCAAATCACAAATGACAAATCACAAATAAATTCCAAATATCAATTATCAAATGACCGAAACAGTTTTGGTCATTGAGTTTTTGAGCATTGTG
>JBDRNO010000021.1:0-5421 GCA_043811005.1 Bacteroidota bacterium
AGTAATAGGGTAGATAATTTGTTGAGGATAGAGGCAAGGATGCGTAGAAGATACAGAATAACATCCACCGCAAACTGCAGCAATCTTTCACCAAGGTCTCTTTCATACTTCATAGTTCATTTTTTGAGATTTGAGATTTGAAATTTGAAATTTGAAATTTTTGAAAATCTTTGACTTTAGAGACACTAATTAGATAATCCTCCTCACCGAACTCTGCCCTGTCATCTGTAAATTCTCCACATCAACATTCTCAATAAGGATTATCCCGGGACACTTACCTTTTTCAATAGTTCCAAATTTCTCATCAAAACCAAGGAATTCCGCCCCGTTTTTAGTAGCCCACAATAAAAGCTGCTCCAGCTTAACTTGTGGGGTATTTTCGGAAATTGTCTTAAGCTCATCTAAAATTGATAACGACCGGTTTGATGCTAACGAATCAGTTCCTATAGTGATCCTCACCCCTGCATTAATAAATAATTTGAGATCGGGAAGACGGTTTTCGATGTAAAGATTAGCATTGGGACAAAAACACCAGCATATATTATTTGGTGATTGGGTGATGCTTCGGCTACGCTCAGCAGAGCTTTGGTGATTTGGCGATTTGTTATGCGCGAAATTTGCTATAGAGTAATGATTTGATGTGCTATTTATTTCATCAAAAGTAGTATATGTATTATGTACTAAAAGCAGCTTTCTATTTACCGGGAAATAGCCTAACACCGATTGCAATGACGTTTTGCCTGTTGGCTTCCAGCATGAAATATCTATATCAAAATGTTCGTAAAGTTTCAGTAATTCACCTCTTCCTTGCTTATAAAAAAGGTTTTCAGCTTCACTTTCCTGGTTATGTATGCTGAGGATGCAATCATTTTTTATAGCAAAAGCATTTGTCTTGCCAAAAAGTTCCTCTGAAACGGAATAAGGTGCATGAGGCGTAACAGAACCCTGCAATTTGTATTTCGTGGTTAATTCATCATGCAACCTCATTGCTTTGGCCAAAGCCGGCTCTGCCCTGTCAGGTTGAAATCCAAGTGTCTCAATGAAAGTGTAATATGATAACTTGCTATCTGCCTTTTGAACAAAGGAATCGGTTTCATTGGAAATGTCGCCAACTGCTATGATCCCGTTTGCGATCATTTCCTGTTCAGCTTGTTTCATCGCTTCTTTGATAATTTCTTCTCCGGCAACCCTGACATTAAAAAGGGATATCAGGAAATTTACCAACCCCTGACGTTCAGGCAATTTACCTCTGAGGTGTGATAACTCCAAATGACAATGGGTATTAACAAATCCCGGACAGATAATTCCTTCAAAGACCTCAACATCTTCCAATCCTTCGCTGTCACCCAATACATCTAAAACCATACCCTTGTCATCAACTATGACAACACCATTTTTTATAGGTTTGGATGAAATGGGGAATATGTAATTAGCGGATAATTTTTTCATGGATTATATTACTGCTTTAATTTCAAAAAGCCACTTGCAGTGGGATATTATGTTTCTGGAATAATGTATTAAATCTTAATTCTTATCTTAGCCCGTCAGTTGCTATTTCAGTTTATCGGGTACATTTTCGGTTTCTCGGGTTTCAGTTTTCAGTTTTCGGTTAATCGGGTTGCCGGTTTCAATAAACCGACTAACCGAATACCTGATAACCGATAACCGAATACTGATAAACCGGAAATTATAGAACTTATAAAATTCATGAATAATTTGGGCTAGCATAATGTTTACAAACATAATTAAAAAAGACATCAGGTCATTATCACAGGATGATTTAAAGGATTTTTTTTCCGATAAAGGAGAGAAGCATTACCGTGCCAAACAGGTTTACGAGTGGCTTTGGAAGAGGTCTGCCCATACTTTTAATGAAATGACCAACCTCTCAAAAGCTACCCGGAAGCTCCTGGAAGATCATTTTATAATCAATGCTGTAAAGCTCGACTCTGTACAGGTCAGCTCTGATAAAACCATAAAAAGTTCTTTTAAATTATTTGACGGTAACCTGATTGAAGGTGTTCTGATCCCTGCCCTGACTGACTCGCCTGCTTCTAACTTAATGCAGGCAGGAGTTTCAGCAGGTAAGCCAGCCAAAAATAGAATGACTGCCTGTATCTCTTCACAGGTCGGGTGCACTCTTTCCTGTAAGTTCTGTGCTACGGGAAAACTGAAAAAATTACGCAACCTTAACCATGATGAAATTTATGACCAGGTCGTTTTAATCCGAAACCAGTCAGAAAAGTATTACAATGCCCCTCTCACCAATATCGTCTATATGGGAATGGGAGAACCGTTGTTTAATTACGAAAATGTTCTCGCTTCTGTTGAGAAGATCACTTCTCCCGATGGGCTCAACATGTCGCCCGACAGGATCACGATCTCTACTGTTGGGATTGCACAGATGATCAAAAAATTAGGCGATGATAATGTAAAATTTAACCTTGCTCTATCGCTCAACTCTGCTAATGACAAAAAGAGAAATGAGATAATGCCCGTTGGGAAAAACAATTCCCTTGTTTCCTTATCAAAGGCACTGAAATACTTTCATTCCAAAACAGGAAAAAGATTAACTTACGAGTATATTATTTTTAAAGACTTCAATGACGGAATAACTGATGCTAAAGAACTTTCAGAATTCTGTAAAATTGTCCCTTGCAAGGTTAATATTATTGAATACAATCCTATTGGTGAAAAAAGATTTGAGCGGGCAGATACAGGGAAAGTTACTGACCTTGCCAATTATTTGGAAAGCAGGAATATCATTGTGAATATAAGGAGAAGCAGGGGTAAGGATATAAAAGCCGCTTGTGGGCAATTGGCAATTAGATGTTAAGTTTTACCCGGCTTTATAGTCAAACACTAATTTTGTTTGTCATGGGAAAAATGTATTACTTTGTTATTAATAACTGACAAATGACAGATGAACACTCTAGATGAAATAAAATCCCCCATCAAAAAAGAGATGAAGGATTTTGAGGGCAAGTTCAGGGCTTCAATGAGAAGTTCGGTTCCTCTTTTAGACAAAATCACTCATTACATAGTAAAACGTAAAGGCAAGCAGCTTCGCCCTATATTTGTTTTTTTGTCAGCAAAGGTTTGCGGAGAAATTAATGAATCAACATACAGGGCGGCATCGTTAATTGAATTATTACACACTGCAACCCTCGTACATGATGATATTGTTGACGATTCGCATCAACGCAGAGGATTTTTCTCGCTTAATGCTATATGGAAGAACAAGATAGCGGTTTTGGTTGGGGATTATCTGTTGTCCAAGGGACTATTACTTTCTATTGACAATCAAGACTATCACCTCCTGAAAATAGTGTCTGATGCAGTGAGACAAATGAGTGAAGGCGAATTACTACAGATTGAAAAAGCTAGGAAATTAGACATTAAGGAAAATATTTATTTCGACATTATTCGCAAAAAAACCGCCTCATTAATTGCCTCCTGTTGTGCATGCGGGGCTGCATCAACCGGAAGCGGTGATGAAACAGTAAGGAAAATGCTGTTATTCGGAGAAACCACCGGCATTGCCTTCCAGATAAAAGATGACTTGTTCGATTATGAAACCAATGGCTCTTTTGGCAAGCCGGGGGGTATTGATATAAAAGAAAAGAAGATGACCCTCCCATTGATCTATGCATTGAACAACGCGACCTACCGCGAAAAAAAGAGGATAATCAACATTGTCAAAAATCACAATAACATACCCGATAAGGTTGATGAAGTTATCTCTTTTGTGAACAGCAGCGGGGGAATTGACTATGCTGTAACAAAAATGAATGACCACATGGAAAAAGCGCTTGCAATGTTAGAAGGATTTCACGAATCCGGTTCCAAAACAGCGCTTCAAAAATTGGTGAGATATGTAATTGAGAGGAAAAAGTGAATTGGAATACAAACGTGTTGTTCTAAAGAACATAACTTCGTATTTGATTAAAAAATGTCTCTCGCAAAGACGCAAAGCACGCAAAGTTCACAATAAAAAAATATTAACATTTAACACTTTGTCCGCCAGCTGGCGGAGGCTTTGCGAGAAAAAATACAAGTACTGCTTTTTATGCAACTAAATAATAGCTTTATTCAAAAACAAACTTTTTTAAAATGAAAATTGCAACAAAAGCTGTCCGGGCAGGTATTTCACCGGACCCGACAACAGGTGCTATCGTGCCTCCAATCTATCAAACAGCAACTTACACTTTAGAGGAAGTGGGTAAAGACAAGGGTTTTGATTATACCCGTGCCTCTAATCCAACACGGGCAATATTGGAAGCGAACCTTGCCGCCCTTGAAAATGGAAAGTATGGCGTTTCTTTTGCTTCGGGAATGTCAGCAGTTGATGCAGTGATGAAATTGCTTTCAGCAGGCGATCATGTTATTTCAAGCGATGATGTATATGGAGGTGTTTCCCGGCTGTTCAATGAAATCCTGAGTCGATATGAATTGTCATTTACTTATGTCAACACTTCAGAACCTGAAAATATTATCGAAGCGATACGCCCAAATACAAAATTGATATGGGTTGAAACACCAACCAACCCGCTTCTGAAAATTACTGACCTGGAAGCTGTCAGTAAAATTGCAAAACATCATAATATTTTATGTGGTGTTGATTCTACATTCGCAACCCCATGTCTTCTAAATCCGTTAGAATGGGATATTGATCTTGTTGTTCACAGCACGACAAAATATTTAAGCGGTCATAATCAGCTTATTGGCGGGATTGTAATCACAAATAATGACGATCTATTTGAAAAGTTAAAATATTTTCAAAAAAGTATTGGCGCTGTTTCAAGCCCGTTTGATTGCTGGCTGACATTATTGGGTATCAAGACATTATCATTGCGAATAGAGCGTCATTCCTCCAATGGAATGGCTGTGGCTCAATTTTTAGAAGATCATGCTAAAGTAAGCAGGGTTATTTATCCGGGCTTAACAAGCCATCCCCAACACGAGATCGCCAAACGCCAGATGTCTGCTTTCAATGGCATGATCTCTTTTGAATTAAAGGGTGATCTGGAATCCTGCATCCAATTAATGAACAATGTGAAGCTTTGTTCACTTGCTGAGAGCCTGGGCGCTGTAGAGACAATGATCACTCACCCTGCCACAATGACCCATGCAGAAGTCCCAAGAGAAATTCGAATAAAACGGGGTTTCCCTGATACATTAATCCGGTTGTCAGTCGGTATAGAGGATATTGAAGATATAATCGAGGATTTAGAACAGGCATTAGCAAAAATTTGAGTTAAAATTGACTTTTCAGACAAGCACTAATTAGAGTCTGTCCATAAAATCAAGGTTTGCATAAAATGAAGCACCAAATCACAAATGACAAATCACAAATAAATTCCAAATATCAATTATCAAATGACCGAAACAGTTTTGGTCATTGAGTTTTTGAGCATTGTG